>NZ_DATGKU010000021.1:0-11487 GCF_035294505.1 Chthonomonas sp.
GGGTGCTCTTTCCTGCGCCATCAATGCCTTCAAACGTGATGAGCCGGCCTTTGGATGACATCGTGAGGCTCACGCGCCGATGGGTAAGATGCGCACACGACGTTGCGGCTCGACCCCCACGCTCTCCGAAGCCAGTTGGTACCGCTCCGCAAGGAGGTGCTGTAGACGACGTATTTGGGGGCTTGCCGGCGACAGCTCCACGGCCGTATGCGTCTGCTTCACGATCTCGATGGCCTCGCGCGCTTCCTGAAGGGCCGCATTCTCCATATCGAACTCCTCCTCAAGCTCCTCAGGCCCCATTTCGCCGGTACCCATGCGGAAAATCTCACGCAAACAACTTGCTATCTGCGCGTAGGTGTTGCTCTTGATCGTGTAGATAGGAAGACGTCGCTGCGCGATCTCCCGCATCTTTGCCGGCTCTCGCTTGTAGGAGGCCTTTAAGGCGATTACGGCATCGGCATCGCTCACATCACGGGCGATAAAGGCCGAAACGTGTAACTCCGCTATCGCCCTATCCAGACGGCTTCGACTTACGCCGTATGGAAAGATGCGAACCGTGGACGGAAGCGGGCGTGTTGGACGTGAAACCTCCTCAACGTCGCGCCCTTTCTCGAAGGAAGCGGCTTTCGCATCCCCGTTGCGGGCCACCCGAGGAATCGTGTAAAGCGGCTCCTCCTCCCTCCCGTCTGCCGACTCAGGCACCTCGTGAATGGTGGGGTGCAGTTCGTTAGAGCGCTGCACGATCTCGATATGGCCATCGGGTGTACGTACGCGTATCTCCGGACGTGGCGGGATTCCACGTAGCATGCGGTCTACCGTCTTCTCCACATCCATATGGATCGCCAACTTATCCACGTCCATGATCTCGATCACCACATCGAAGGTCGGTGGGGCCTTTCGCTCGAGTACCGTTTTTTGGGTGCCGCGCCGACGCGCCTCATCATCGGAGAGCGTAACGGCATGAATGCCTCCCACGAGATCGGAGAGGGTGGGGTTCAGCAACAGGTTCTCTAGGCTGTTGCCGTGAGCCGTCCCGATAAGCTGCACCCCACGTTCCGCGATGGTTCGGGCCGCAAACGCCTCTTGCTCCGTGCCGATCTCATCAATGATGATGACCTCCGGCATATGGTTTTCCACGGCCTCGATCATCACATTGTGCTGCTCCTCAGGCGAACTCACCTGCATTCTTCGCGCACGCCCGATGCCGGGGTGCGGAATATCCCCATCGCCGGCGATCTCGTTGCTGGTGTCCACAATCACCACACGCTTGTTCAGCTCGGAGGAGAGCACGCGGGCCACCTCGCGCAGCTTCGTGGTTTTGCCCCGACCAGGACGCCCAAGCAGCAGTATGGATTTGCCGCTCTCCACCACATCCTGAATGATATCTATGGTGCCGAAAACGGCACGACCGATGCGGCAGGTGAGACCGATAATGCGCCCTTGCCGATTGCGTATGGCCGAAATGCGATGCAACGTGCGTTCGATGCCGGCCCGGTTATCCTTGCCAAACGCGCCTACGCGGCTTACCACATACTCGATCTGCTCGGCAGAAACCGGCTCCGTCCCTAGCTCCACAACCCTTTCGGGGAAACGAGCCTCCGGGATACGCCCGAGGTCCATCACGATCTCCAGCAGGTCGTTCAATGACGGCTCCTGCTCGAGATACTTGCGGATGTCGGGTGGAAGGGTTTCTAGAAGCTGATCGAGATTATCGGTGATCTGTTGTTGCTGCACGGTTAGTGGGCGTCGTAAAGCACCGGAAAGGTCTTGCCCACGATGCAAGGAGGTCCCTTGCGCTTCCGGTTCGTACCAAGACGAGATTCTCTGCATTTGCATGAGAGGGTTCGATTGTCTCCTAAGACTACTCTGTTGAGAAAATTGGGATTTTCGGATTATCTGTGTCGTTTCCTCGTATCAGGAACAATAGGTTTTCGCCAATACTATATCGCCGCAGCACCGCCTCTTTGGTAAGACATAAAGAACATCTTTCAAAGTTTGCGTCCCCCTATTTTAAAAGACCGAAATCGGGCCAAGAAAGTTTCCACTAAGCCTCCAGTACGACGTTTTCATTTTGGAATTTCACGATTCGTCTGCGCGAATCCTGCATCCGTTTCTGAAAAGGAAATAACCCCGCCCGCCGTGAATATACGATCAACTCCGCCTAATCCTTATGGCATCGTTCCTTAGGGTAGGCACAATACGGATTGAGGTAGAAAAGATGCGTCGTTCCCAGCTTGCCATCAACACGGTATCGTTAAGGGGCAGTTTAGAGGAGATTTTGGCGGCCTGTGCCGAAGCTGGTTTTGAGAACGTCGAGTTTGCACTAGGGCCGATTCGCGATCGCCCGGTACCTGAGCTTCGCCATCTTCTACAGCGGCACGGGCTGCGCTGTATTGGGGGGTTTGAAACCGGCTTAGAGGCCTTTTCCGATAAGGAGCAGCGTGCGAACAACCATGCGCGTGTCATCGAGAACGCCCGGCTGCTGGCGCAGCTCGGCTCTCGTTGTTGTCTTGTTGTGGGCACGGACGGGCCGGCGCATTCCGTTGCCGACCCCATTGGCGTGCTCGCAGAGGCTTTTGCCACGGTGGCCGATGCCATTGCCGACACCGATGTGAGACTCTGTTTGGAGTTCAACTGGTCTCCCTTGGTAAAATCGCTGCGCACGGCGGTAGAGGTGGTGCAGCGTGCCGGTCGCCCGAATGTTGGGGTGCTTTTCGACCCCGCGCACTACCATTGCACCCCCACCAAGTTCGAGCAGATCAACGCGCTTTCGGTAGCCCATATTTACCATGTTCATGTAGACGACATGCGCGACAAGCCCGGCGAACTCTCCCACTGCAACGAGGATCGCGTGCTTCCGGGACAGGGGTGTTTAGACCTTCGGGCTATTTTTGATGCCCTAGAGCGTTATGGATATAAGGGCTACTACTCCATCGAGATGTTCAGCAAGGAGCTTTGGGCCCTTCCTCCGCTTGAAGCCGCCAAACGGATGTATGATAGTCTATTGCCTTACTGCCACACGGAATAAGCTCCTACCCCATGTCTCTGTGAACAGAGCCGTGTTTTTGACTAAAATCCTCCCCAACTTTCCTTAAAGTGTCAATTTTGCCTACTCGTAGTATTGACATCACAGAAGTTTGTCAGTATAATGAAACCAACACATCTATTTGAAACGATCATTCTATCCACCATGAGTAACGGATTTTCGATAGATGTGGCTGTAGCGATAAGGAGGATTCTCTTATGAAGTCAAAAGCTTTCACGCTAATCGAGTTGCTCGTAGTTATCGCTATTATAGCGATACTTGCAGCTATTCTGTTTCCTGTTTTTGCACAGGCACGTGAAAAAGCAAGAGCTATATCCTGCCTCAGCAATATCAAGCAGCTGACAACTGCCGAACAGATGTATGTGCAAGACTACGACGAGAAGCTCAACGAACTTGCAAATGGAGCGGCGGTAGGTTTAGCCGGTTGGCCTGGAAACAGCCCTGATGGCGACGGCCCACCACCCTCACAGCAGCTCATCTGGCTAGGATACCTCTACCCCTATACCAAGAACGTACAGCTTGCTTTCTGTCCTTCTCTCCTCATAGTCTGGTAGCAAGCTACCACAATTTATCCTTCACAGGCCTATACTGGCGCAGGGTGGATCGTAAACAACTTTCTATCGGCATGATCGGCGAGATGGCCCCTTGGGACGATTGGCAGTGTACGGTGGATTTAAACAACGGCGTGGACTACTTCCACTCCTACTGTGTAAACGGATTTCACACGCTGCCAAGCTTTCCCTATCCTGCTCAGCAGGCTATCTTTGCCGATAGCGTCCCCCAAGACCCGTGGTCTGGTGGAGGTGGCTACTGGGCAGACCCCTGGAACGGCATCGATCTCAGTTTCGGCTTGTCTGACCGCCACAATCTTGGCACTAACGTAGGATTCCTTGATGGACATGCCAAGTGGTACCGCACTAAGTCCTTGATAAGAGCCGATCAGATATTTGGCACCGGGCAGTGTATTAACTACGATGCGGCCCGGGTCTACTACGATCCTTCCGCCCCTTATCCAGACACACAGCCGATTTGTGAAGGACACGGGATAGGTTGATATGCAAAAAGAAGTTCATCCTGCTATTCTCATCGTCGTAATTGTGGTTGTCCTACTTCTGCTGGGCTTTCTTTTCTGGAGATCGCAGCAGCCCTCCGAGAAGGTTATAGACAACCCAAATGCGCCGATAGGTTTTCAAGGCAGACTGCAGAAGCTGCAGAAGATGCAGGGGCGTCCTGCAATAAGTCCAGGAACCCCTCCTTCTGCAGGCCCTAGCGGCCCCTAGCATATATGAGACTTCCGACCATGAATAATAGGGAAGGTCTCCATGGAGACCTTCCCTCTTTTTATCGCAACTCGAACTAACTCTTATGTCAATTCCTATGTTGACCGGGCGGCATCATCTGCTTACCTAGGCCTGAATTCCTACCCACAGCCGAGGCAGGGGGCGCTTGCGGCAGCTGAATAGGTTTTTCATGACTGCCACAGCCTGTAGAAGATACCACCAGTATTGACAGCAGGGCGACAATGCGTTTTTTGCGTGCTCGTCTCATCTCTCTACGGCCATTGATCGTTATTGCTGATGCTCCACAGGTCCCCTTTCTGCGTTACATCTCCGGTACGAATAGACTTTACATGGCCATCACAGAACACCACCGTGTTGTTCGATTTTGGGTCTGGGGCAATAGAGACGTCAGTCTTGCGATAGGCAGCGTTGTGACGTCCATCGGTCGTGTAGTTTGCTGCATCAGGATGATCGCCCGGCCAATAGTTGTCGAAGTAGCTTAGCGCCAAAGCGGCACCCGGCTCCTTTCCGTTGAGGAACCAGTCATAAGTTTCCACCAACTCCAGAGTATTTGCAGGAGCGACAATCGCGGCCAGTCCTACCGGTATATAAGTGGTTGGTACAGGGTCTGGCTCCCACCAGTTAACGATGTCATCGCTTATACCATAGGAAGAGAAGTTGCCATAGCCGAATTTAGCTGCGGCTACCGGATCGTAGGGTGCATCTGGGCAGCGGTAAACACCGGAAAGGTCTTGCGGGAGAGCCTGACCCAATTTCCCAGACCCATTCGCTTTCTGTATGTAGGGCGAAATCAACTGTGGCCAGTATTGCTGGGGCGAGGTGTAGTTCCCTGTAGTTGGATCGTAACCGCTGAAGTAGGGGCAGTACTTCTCGTCATAGTCCTGGATATACATAGCTATCCCAAGACCAATTTGACGTGCGTTTGAAACACAGGTAATTTTTCGCGCCTGCTCGCGCGCCTGCGCGAAAACAGGGAACAGGATGGCTGCGAGTATCGCTATGATAGCGATGACTACAAGCAACTCAATGAGCGTAAAAGCGTTTTTGCGATTCATGTGTCGTTTTCCTCCGAAGCCGTTAAGCTCTGTTTCGTTAATGCCTCAGACATCTCCTTCTTCTCTTTTGTTACAAGAAAGATAGCTCTCCACAAAAGCGAAAGCTGCCGTCCCTTACTCCCTCGTATACGGAAAAGGAACCGGCAGCTGTGCCAGAGTGCTGAAGGAAACCGTCTGTAGAACGGTTTGATTATACCCGAAAACGTTTTTGCCGTCCACACCCAGTTTCCCTCACATATCTCTCCAAACAGATTTCTGCTTGGCCTTCCCTTTGCAAAGAGCCAGTTAGTATTATAACATGAAAACCCCAAAAGTGCAAGTTTTTTGTTGTTTCCCACCAGATTCTTGTCACATTACTCAAAAGAACAGAAAGAAACATGTCTTTTCCCGTTTCACGTAGGGAACAGTAAGGCTCCCAGCAAAATATTCCACATTGGCCACACTACCGCATAGCTCCATAGGACACGACAGCCTCTTTTGGTACAGACCTGTGCCCAACACATCATAGAGGTCTCGTCTTCCTCGTCCTGCCCCAAAGAAAGCAGGAAATAGGCGAATTCAGGTAGAATGCATGAAGAGATACCTGTCCTTGAAAGAATTGCGCTTGGGGAGCGTGGGAACGTGATACAGAAATATCTGAACTATCTTATTTTTGGTGGAATCGTTCTCGTGGTTGTGGGCCTAGCCGCTCTGCACAGCCATCATATGCATCAACTGCTCTACAATCTCACACACGGGACGCCGACTCAGCGCGCCGCCGCAGCCAAAGAGCTGATCGCCGAAGAGCAGTTCTCCGATACCATCGCCGGTGAGACGAAAGAGATGCGCGCCCAGGCGGCCATCGCCCTTGCCGATCTCGGCAACGCCGACGCCGTGAAACAGGCCGTGCAGATGCTGAAAGACCAGGATAAGATCGTCCGCGATCAGGCCCTGCGTACCCTAAAACAGATCGGGGCCGCCTCAGCAGATAACATCAAAGCCCTTGTGGACGGCCTTAGCGATAGCGACATCAATGTGCGCCAAGGCGTTATCCGCGCCCTCACCGATCCCGACGGCATAGGCCCCCGCCAAAACCCCGACGTGGTGCAGGCGCTCATCAATGAACTCAAATCGAGCAGCGATGCCCGCGGTCCCGTGGGTGATGTGCTTAGCAGCAAAGCGTTCGATCCTGCTGCCAACAACCGCAGTGTTCCTGCGCTGATGGCCCTCCTTGACGATAAAGATGACGGCGTGAAGGTCGGTGCGGCCAACGCGCTTGGGAAAATAGGAGACCCACAGGCTGTGCCCAAGCTTATCGCCGTGCTTCAGAACCCAGCCACCACCACCCAAGTGCGCACGGCCGTTATCGCCGCCATTGGGCTTATCGCCGCTCCCTCCAGCGAGCCGGTACTCGCCAAAGCGGTGCTCGACCCTTCGGTAGATTCCGACGCTCGCGCTCAGGCCGCCGCCGGCTTAGGGCGTATCGCAACGCCGGATGCCATCGCCACGCTTCTCAAAGCGCTCACAGATTACGACCTCAACCTGAGAACGGCGGCCATCTCTGCCCTCTCTGTCGCCGCTCGCCCAGGCGAGGATAGCCCCCCAAACCGTGCCGTGGTACAACAACTTATCAAAGCCTTGTCAAATCCTCAGAAAGAGGTACGCCTTGGCGTCGCCCAGGCGCTCATTCCGGTGCGCGATCCGGAAACCGATCCCGCCCTTGCACGGCTGCTACAGACCGACACGCAAGATGCTGATGTGCGTGCCGCTGCCGCCAAAGCCCTAGGCTTTTCCGGTAATCGAGACGGCATCGCGCCCCTTGTTGCCGCCTTAAACGACCCCAGCGGAACCGTTGCCGAGGCAGCCACACAAGCGCTGGCACAGATCGGCCCCGCAGCTGCCCCTACGCTGATCTCCCTTTTCGCAAAAGGCGGCACAACTGCCTACTATGCCTCCACCGCCTTGGGCGATCTGCTCGATTCTGAGCACGGCTCCGAAATTCTTCTGCAGCTAGCAGCGGCGGTGAAGAACGCCAACCCCACCCTACAACGATGGGCTGCCGTCGCCCTTGGTAACACCGATCTGGCCGGAGCAAAGGACATCCTTGAACAGTTGGCCAAAAGTTCCGATGCGGATGTGGCCTACGTGGCCCAGCAGCAGCTGAATCGCTTCGAGCAAGCGCAGTAACCGCCAGGAGGCCATAGAGAGCGTGGAACAGCTACCCGATCTGCTTTTGCAAACTCCGCTCCCAATAGAACCTTGCTTTCGAACCGAAGCAAGGCTTGTTGCCTTTCAAGGAGATGTAAGCGACTGTCTTAAGCAGATTCCTGACGAAACCATCCAACTGATTATCACCTCCCCGCCCTACAATCTTGGGAAAGAGTACGAAAACCGCAGGGATATCGCGGACTACCTTAAGACCCAAGTGCCTGTCCTACAACAGTTGTATAGAGTCTTAAAAAAAGAGGGAAGCCTCTGCTGGCAAGTCGGCAACTTCGTGGAAGAGGGAGAGGTTTACCCGCTTGACATCTTCTACTACCCCCTCTTCAAGAATCAGGGTTTTAAGCTGCGCAATCGCATTATTTGGCGCTTCGGTCACGGCCTTCATGCCTCAAAACGCCTCTCCGGTAGGTACGAAACCCTTCTCTGGTTCACAAAAAGTGACCACTATGTTTTCAATCTCGATGACATTCGGGTTCCTCCAAAGTACCCAGGAAAACGCCATTTTAAAGGGCCGAATAAGGGAAAACCGTCCTGCAATCCACTTGGGAAAAATCCTTCCGACGTATGGGAGTTCCTTTTAGAAGAGTGGGAAGAAGGTCTGTGGGATATCCCCAACGTCAAGTCGAACCACCCAGAAAAAACGGTTCACCCCTGCCAATTTCCCGTTGAACTCGCAGAACGCTGCGTTTTGGCTTTCTCTAATGAGGACGATTGGGTGCTTGATCCCTATATGGGCGTGGGCAGCGCTCTCATCGCCGCCATCATGCACAATCGCCGTGCCGCAGGTTGCGACAAAGAAGCACGGTATGTTGCTATAGCCAAAGAACGACTCATGGCGCTGTTCTCGGGAACCCTGCGCTACCGACCGCTGGGCAAACCGATCCACGAACCTACCGGAAGAGAACGGGTTACCCAAATCCCGCAGGAATGGATCAGCAACCTCTAAAACCTTCCCTGCATCGAACTCTCTCCTCCCGGCCTTCCACGCAACCCCGCCTCCGCATAAAAAAGAGTCTGCTGCGCCCAACCCGCCATAGGGCCGAAGCGCTCGCGAAAGGCTTCGGCAATAGTCCTATAGAGTCGCGGAGTCAACGAACGCCCCTCAAACTGAGGCAGAAAAAGCCGAACCCCTAGCCGATGGATATGCCTATCCACCGGCACCGCTTCCCACTTGTCGAGCGCGAATAGGCAGATGCAGTCTGCCACCTTTGGCCCCACACCCGGAAACTCCATTAAGGCTTCATGCGCCTCCGCGTAGGGCACCTCTCGCAGCGATTCCAGCCACCCCTGCGGTTTTTGTAAGAGCCTCTGTGCCGTCTGAACAACAAAAGGCGCCCGGTAGCCCCACAGGCCGGCCCGCAAATCCTTCTCGTCCGCCTCGGCAAGCGCACGAACCGAGGGAAAAGCAAACAGAGTTGCCGGCTCATCGAGACCGGTATAGATAGGAGAACCATATCGCTGCGCCAAATAGCCTACGCTCCGTTCGATCTTGGTCACCGTGTTCGTGGTGGCGCAGAGAAAGGCAAAAAGACACTCCTCCGGCGGTTGCCGCAAGACACGTAGCCCGGCAAAAGCACGAAAAACTTCGGCCAGATGCGGCTCCATAAGGCTCCAACGGCAGTAGAGCGATTCGAGGTTAACACGTAGCTGCAGGTAGTCCTCTACCACCTCCCAGCAGTCCGGCTGCGGAAACGTTTGCCAATAAAGTTCGCCATAAGGCGCTCCATCGGGCTGCCACAAGGCCACACCAACCGCCCCTATCGTCCCCCACCAAACGCCGTTTGCATCTCGGCGCCATCGAAAGCTCTGACCACTGTGCAAGGTGGCTTCCAAGTGGAGGGGAGATCGGTGACAATCGAATCGCCTCCAAGCGAGAGGAAGGGCGTCGGCCTTGATGCGCGAGTTGCTCATCGCTATCGGCTGCAAAGTGCCCCTACCCCTCCCCCTTTGTCGCAGGAAACTCGACGGCAGCCCACCACTTCGGGTTCAGATGGGCAAAACATCGGTCGCGCTCTTCCGCCTCTCCAAGAAGGTTCCAATCGTCAACCGAGATAGGCTCTTGGGCGGCAGCGCGTTGAATAAGAGAAGCCAAATGCAAAAAGCGAGAGTAGTGGTAGTTGACTCGCTGTTCGGCATAGTCACGACTGGTGAAGGTGCTGATGTTGAACTGCCAATCCGACGATTCGAGCAACAGCAGCTCACGCGCTGCCTGACGAAGAATGGTTTGCACCCGCCCCATATCTCCATAGGTTTGTGCTAGTTCTATCATCCGCAGTTCGGCTTCATAGACCTTCTCCCACGTCCACGCCGTCCACTCGTTCAGCCATATCCAGTGATAGCCTCCTTCCCCCCACGAGCCTTCGGGCAGCGCCACCACCGCCTTGGGCGGATATTTCTCCAAGTAGGCATCGCACGTGATCAGTTCTATGTGTGGGTGCGCATGCAGCTGCTTCAGGGCATGATAGAGAAACTCCGGCCCCTCGAACCACCAATGCCCGAACAGTTCGGTGTCGTACATAGCGACCACAACAGGGGGTCTGTTCTCCTCCACATTTGCCGAAGTCACCGTCTGGTGCACCAGCTGGGCAAAGTGCTCGGCATGAATATGCACGCGGCCCATTGCCAAATAAGGCTCATAGAGCTGCTTGGCGCCTAAATCCTCCTTTGGCCAGGAGACGCGCCAATAGCGCAGGTTGCCCGGATAGTGCTTTTTGTGAAACTCTAGGTAGAACTCATCCCCCGGATAGCCGTGCGCACCGCTCCAAACCTGCATGCCGGTTTTTGGATCGCGCGCAAAGCAGGCCACCGGCTGCATAGGAAGTCCGCTGCTGTTGACCCAATAGGGCGCATAGGGCGTACGATCCGTTCGTTCTGGGCTATACTCCCGTTGAAACTGTGCCCAAAGCTCTTGCAGTCCCTTGAAGCGCTCCGCATAGACGCCCAGCGTCTGCCCTCCTCGCAGAAGATGGGCATCCACAAAAAAATAGTGCAGACCGCTTTCCGCCAAAAACTCTTCAATGCCTTTTCGCAACTGCGGCTGCAGGCTACGATAGGCCTCTATAGGGGCGTTCCAAGCGTAACGTGGACGATAGGCACACTCCGGCAGCCAAAACCCGCGCGGGTCGCGTCCAAAATGCGCCTCATAGGCGGCCACGCCCAAACGAATCTGCGCCTGCACGCTGTTATCGGTGAGCAAAAGAGGCAGATAACCGTGGGTAGCTGCACTGGTCAGTATCTCTATATGTCCCTCATCCTGAAGCCTCCGAAAGGCCCCAACGAGATCCCCTTTGTAGATATTCAGGAAAGATTCGAGCTTCTGCTGATAGTAGTCCTCCCAAAAGTGGGCCAGGCCACGCATATGGGTATTGCCCTCATAACGAAACTGCCGCTGGTTTTCGCGCGCCGTCTCTATTTTCTGCTGGAGATAGCCCACAAAATCGTGCTGAAACGTCTCATCGGCCAGCTGCTCAACGAGAATGGGGGTAAGCCCTATAGTGATTTTGGGCGAGATGCCTTCGGAGACAAGGCGGAAGAGCACGTCGAGCAGTGGCAGATAGGTTTCGGCGGTGACCTCCGACAGCCAATCGGTGCCGTGAGGTGACCGCCCGTGGTCGAGCACATAGGGGATATGGGAATGAAGCACGAGGGCAAAATAGCCCTGTTTGCGCGGTTTCGCCATGCAGAGAGGCTCCAGATAGGAGAAAGCCTGTCCTCCTTTACGAGGACAGGCCGGTTCAACAACGTTTCAAATCACGCTAGGCCACGAGACCCGCTTCCGCGCAGCATTTGCGGAACATCTGCACTTTACCGCTAGGGGTCAACTGTCGCACCACTTCGGGCTTGCGACCGCAAAAGCGACATAGCTGCTGTTGGGCTTTCGACT
>NZ_DATGKU010000022.1:0-17799 GCF_035294505.1 Chthonomonas sp.
TTATCCCCCCGCACCAGGAAGCCTGCGTATAGACCCTCCAGTTGTCCATATTACCAAAGACCAGGCGGCTAAAAGCGCTCTAGAAGCCCTTAAACAGGCCATTACACAAGGTCATACCTTCATACGAACCGCTCCACCCGGGGGAAGAGTACCTCCACGTAACATCATACAGCCAGGAACAAGCGAATTAACAATAACACGTATGAATTTATGCTATGCGGCTGTAGAGCGAAGCCCTCATCGGTTTCGTCTCCATCTATGCTGGGTTGTAGATTTCGACCAAATGGCTCATGGGAAACCGGTGCCCTTGAATGCCTTACAGTATACAACCGAGGTAGACGTGGACGCAGCAACCGGACGTGTTATGCTTATTGAATGGCCTGTACCCTTTTTTACATCACTCAAATAGCCCAGCACCTCTCAACGGGAATTGTAGTTGGAGATACCTTAAAGACACCGACTTCTTAATGTGACACTCCACCCGGTCAAAAGTCTAACGACTTCGCGCAGCTGCCTACGAGCTACGCGAACATGGTAGGGTGGGCACAAACTACCCCTACAGACGCCTCTCCTTCTGAATAAACTGGTACACGGACTGATTGCGCGATACGACCGGATAGTAGGGGCGGGTTTGAAACCCGCCCCTACATGTGGTTCAAACCCGCCCCTACTGCCCCAAGAAGCCGTGCCGTTTTAACGGCTACGGAGTGTCACAAGCACACCCTCCCCCTGCAAAAAGGCCTGCCGTCTTCCGATAAAAGAAAAAGGATGAAGCGATAAACTGACCCAAGGAAGAGGGCATCGGCCTTGAACGCAAACGACATTCCGCTGAGACGCTCCCTCCTCGTTACCGGAGCAGCGGGCTACCTAGGAGCCGTGTTTTGTGAGCAAGCCCTGCAAGCGGGCTATCATGTTGTAGGAGTAGACAACCTACTCTACAACCAACCTAGCCTTCTACATCTCTGCAGTCATCCAAACTTCGATTTCGTCCAAGGCGACATACGCGACAAGCAGCTCATGTGCTCGCTTCTACGTCGTGCCGATGCCATCGTCAACTTCGCCGGCATCGTGGGCGCCCCAGCCTGTGATCGCGACCCTTGGTTGGCGCGTGAGGTCAATTTCGAGGCCGTAAAACAGCTCAATCGCCTTCGTAGTCCTCAGCAACTCTTCCTCCAGCCCACCAGCAACAGCGGCTATGGCACTAAATCCGGTGAGACCTTCTGTACAGAAGATACCCCTCTCGAACCTATCTCCCTCTATGGACGCACCAAAGTGGAGGCCGAGTCGGAGCTGCTGGCCAGCGCAAACGCCATCTCTCTACGCCTAGCCACGGTGTTTGGCCCCTCGCCGCGAATGCGCCTCGACCTCCTCGTGAACCATTTCGTCTATGCGGCCGTTACCGATCGCTACCTTGTGCTTTTCGAAGCAGGCTTCAAGCGCAACTACGTGCACATTCGCGATGTGGCCGATGGCTTTCTGTTCTGTTTAGAGCATGCCGACCGGATGGTGGGGCAAGCCTACAACCTAGGCCTCGACAGCGCCAACCTTTCCAAATACGAGCTGGCGTTAAAAGTGAAGGCGTTCGTTCCCGAATTTCATATTGTCTGCTCCGAAATAGGCTCCGACCCCGATAAGCGCAACTACATCGTTTCCAGCGAAAAGCTCAGGCGCATGGGCTTTGAGACTAAAAGAGGCCTGGAAGAGGGCATTCAAGAGCTGCTGAAAGCCTACGCGCTTTTGGGGCGACGACCCTTTAGGAATATCTAACGGCGAGAACCTATCATGATCATCAGTAGAACTCCCTATCGCATCTCTTTTTTCGGTGGAGGAACCGACTATCCTTCCTGGTTTCGCACCTACGGCGGCGCCGTGCTTGCCGCCACCATTGACAAATACTGCTATCTCTGCTGTCGCTATCTTCCCCCTTTCTTCGACTTTCGCTATCGGGTGGTCTATGCGCGAACCGAGAGCACAACAACAGTGGACGCCATTGAACATCCGGCGGTGCGAGAGGTCCTACGGTTTTTGCAGATAGAACGAGGCCTTTCTATTCAACACGATGGCGATCTGCCGGCACGTAGCGGCATGGGCTCCAGTTCCGCCTTCACCGTGGGATTGCTGAACGCCCTTCATGCCCTCATGGGACAGATCGCTTCACAACAGCAGCTAGCCCAAGAGGCCATCGAAGTTGAACAGGAGCGCCTGAAAGAGACGGTCGGCTGCCAAGACCAGATTATGGCCGCCTACGGAGGCATTAATCACATCACCTTTTTACCGGACAGTCAATTTCTCGTGAGACCGGTTACCCTCGCCCCAGAACGACTCGCGGAGTTAGACGCGAGCCTTATGCTGTTTTACACGGGGGTAAAACGCACGGCTGCTCAAGTGGCCGAGACCTATGTGCAACATCTCAGCGCCAAAAAACAGCAGTTACGGGTTATGAAAGCTCTCGTCGAGGAGGGCCTTTCTATATTAACCGGCCAGCGCGACCTTAAAGAGTTCGGCGAGTTGCTGCACGAGGGTTGGGAGCTAAAGCGCTCCCTCAGCAATGCGGTGAGCAACCCGCGCATTGACGCCATCTATGAGGCCGCACGCAAGGCAGGGGCTCTCGGTGGAAAAATCACCGGGGCCGGAGGAGGAGGTTTTCTCCTGCTCTTCGTGCCTCCAGAACAGCAACCTGCCGTGAAAGAGGCACTTGCCAACCTCATCCACGTGCCTTTCCACTTCGACTTCTCCGGCAGTCGCATTATCTACTTCGACCCAGAAACCGACTACGCCATCGTGGAGCAAGAACGAATGCGGCAACCGCTCACCGAATTTGAGGAGCTAGCCGTCACCACGCCGCCACAGGCTGCTTAGGAAAACCTCTATGAACCTAGATAAACACACAAAGATTTGGATAGCCGGCTCCGATACGTTCCTAGGCGCCGCACTGTTAAGAGCCTTTCAACGAGCCGGCTATACCCATTGTTTGGGCGACCCCACAGGCATAGACCTCACCGACCCAGCCGATGTGGAGATGCTGCTAGCTCGCTTTAGGCCCACCGTCGTTCTCGTTGCGGCAGGGCTTTCCGGCGGGATCGGGTTGAATAAACGTCAGCCGGCCAACCTTATGACACACAATCTTCAGATGATCACCAATATCCTTCCGGCGGCGCACTGCTTTGGGGTAAAGCGGCTGCTCTACTTCGCAAGCTCGTGCATCTATCCGAGAGAGTGCCCCATGCCGGCACGTGAGGAGATGTTGATGACCGGCCCCATGGAACCGACCAGCGAGTTCTACTCCACGGCAAAACTGACCGGAGTGAAACTCTGTGAGGCATTTCATCGGCAGTACGGCGCCGATTTCTTCGGCGTGATCCCCACAAACCTCTACGGCCCTCAAGATGTCTTAGACCCTGAACGCGCCCATGTCGTAGGTGCCCTGCTAAACCGCATTGGCTGGGCGAAACAGATGCAGTTGCCGGAAGTGCAAGTTTGGGGCACAGGCAACGCACAACGCGAGCTGCTGCATGTGGATGACGCGGCCGAGGCGGCTGTGCTGCTAACGGAGCGCTACGCGGGAGGGAAGCCGGTGAATATCGGAGGTGGCGAAGTGTATAGCGTTCGTGAGCTGGCCGAAAAAATCGGCGAGGTGGTTGGCTACACAGGACGCCTCTGCTTCGATACCTCGCGACCGGACGGTGCTCCCTACAAGGCGCTTGATGGGCGTATCCTGGGTGAGATGGGGTGGAGACCGCGGCGCACATTGGTCGAGGGGTTGCAAGAGATGTGGCACCACTTCTTAGAGCTGCTCTCCGGCGAGCAGCGCAAAGTGGCTTAGAATGTGAAAATGAAGGAGAAATCTTTAGAGATGCTGGTGCGTTTCTATCGCGCGCTCTATCGCATACGCCGTGTCGAAGAGGAGATCGCTCGGATTTACCCCACCGATAAGATCAAAAGCCCGTGCCATCTGTCTATCGGCCAGGAGGCCATCGCTGTAGCTGTATGCGAGGCGCTTCAGCCGGAAGATGTGGTGTTTATGACCTATCGCGGGCATGCCCACTACCTTGCCAAGGGCGGCGATTTGAATCGCATGATCGCCGAGCTTTACGGCAAAGCCACCGGTTGCGCCAAAGGGAAAGGCGGCTCGATGCATCTGGTGGATGCCGAAGTGGGGGTTATGGGCGCCTCTGCAGTGGTGGGTACCTCGTTACCCCAATCGGTAGGCTATGCCTATGCCCTTAAAGTACGCAGGTCCAACGCCATTGTGGCCAGCTTTTTTGGAGACGGGGCCACCGAGGAAGGTGCCGCGCACGAAAGCCTCAACTTCGCTGCCTTAAAGCGTCTGCCGGTGCTCTTCGTTTGTGAGAACAACGGCTATGCGATCCATTCTCGTCAGCAAGCGCGACAGGCCAATCCAGACCTCTGCACCTGGGCCGGCTCCTACGGCCTGCCAACTGCAAAAGCCGATAGCAACGACATCTTCGGCCTTTATGAAACGGCTCAACAGGCCGTCGAGTACGTACGACGCGGGCGCGGCCCCTACTTTCTTGAATGCCTTACCTACCGTTGGAAAGAGCATGTGGGGCCAGGAGACGATTTCCATGCCGGCTATCGCTCGCCGGATGAGTTACAGCCATGGCAGGAGAAAGACCCGTTGCGCGTGCTGGCCCAACAGCTAGAGCCTGCGATACGTTGCGCCTTAGAGACGGAAGTCGAAAAGGAGATTGCGACGGCTTTCGCTTTCGCCGAAGAGTCGCCCTGGCCTAACCCATCAGAACTATTTACCGATACCTTCCACGAGGTGCAACATGGAGCGATTGTTAACGTGCGCTGAGGCCATTCGTGAGGCCACCGAACAGGAGATGGCACGCGACCCCAGGGTGCTGGTTTTGGGACAAGGCGTGGACGATTTTCGCGGTATCTACGGCACCACGAAAGGACTGGCGCAGACATTCGGCGCAGACCGCGTGTTCGATACCCCCCTGGCCGAAGATGGGATGACCGGAGTGGCCATCGGCGCCGCCCTTGCCGGAATGCGCCCCATCCATGTGCATATTCGCATGGACTTCCTCCTGCTCTGTATGAACCAACTCATCAACATCGCCGCCAAAAGCAGCTATATGTTCGGTGGCTCGCTGCATGTGCCGTTGGTGGTGCGTAGCGTCATCGGGCGCAGTTGGGGGCAAGGAGCACAACATTCGCAAGGGCTTCACGCCCTCTTCATGCATATTCCCGGGCTAAAAGTGGTGGCCCCAAGCACCCCCTACGATGCGAAGGGGCTTCTCATCGAGGCCATCCGCGACGACAATCCGGTGATCTTCGTGGAGCATCGCATGGTGCATGCCCTTAAAGGCCATGTGCCGGAAGAGAGCTATACGGTTCCATTCGGCCGTGCACGCATCCTGGAGGAGGGAGACGATATCACTCTGGTCGGCATCTCGCACATGGTGGTAGAGTGCCTTCGAGCTGCACGGTGTTTGACTCAAATAGGCCTCCGAGCCGAGGTCATAGACCCCGTGTCGCTAAGCCCCCTAGACGCCGAAACCATTGTAAAATCGGTGCGAAAAACCGGAAAGCTTCTTGTTGTAGATACGGGGTGGACATCCTGCGGCGCCGGTGCAGAGATAGTGACTCAGGTGGCCGAGCGACTGCAGGGCGTACAAGATTTTCGGTTTGCGCGCATGGGCTACCAGCCTGTTCCGTGCCCTACGACACCGGTTCTTGAGGAACTCTTCTATCCAAACCCGCAAACCATCGCTGCCACGGCCGCACGTCTTGTGCGTGGGGAAGCCCACGACTGGATGCCGGAAAAAATAGAAGCACCCGAACTCGTTCAATTCAAAGGACCTTTCTAACATGACCGCCCAACCGAACTACCGTTCCAAAGAACGCCTCCTAGCGAGCGAAACACCCGTCCCTGCTTCGGTCTCAGCTGCCATTGTGGCCTCCCGTCTAAACTGGCCGCTCATGCAGAACAACCTAACACGTGCCGATCTCGACGCCGTCATTGCACTGCTGCAGCAGGAAGACCCCAAGCTGACGCATGGAGAGCACGTTTTGGCCTTCGAGGAAGAGTGGTCGCGTTGGCTCGGTGTTCGCTATAGCGTTATGGTGAACTCGGGCGCGTCGGCTAACTTGCTCACGATGACGGCATTGCGTCTGCTGAAAGGGCCTGGTGAGGTCATCGTGCCCACCATTACCTGGGTCTCCGACATCGCCTCTGTTCTACAATGCGGTTTTACCCCCGTTTTTGTGGATATTGACCCTCATACCCTCGGTATGGACACCCGCCAAGTTCTGCAGAAACTAGGGCCAAACACGCGCGCCGTCTTTCTCACCCATGTGCTCGGCTATAATGCGCTCACAGACGAGCTGCTCGATGAACTAGAGCAGCGCGGTATTCCTCTCATCGAAGATGTGTGCGAGTCGTATGGCGCCACCTTCAAGGGACGCAAATTAGGCACTTTTGGCCTTATGAGCAACTTCTCCTTCTATTATGCGCACCATCTTACCACCATCGAGGGGGGCATGATCTCCACCAACTCCGAGGAGCTTTACGAGATGTTGCGAATGCTGCGCTCGCATGGCATGGTGCGCGAAGCTCACTCAAGAAACTGGCGCCACAGCTATAGTCGGCGCCACCCCGATCTCAACCCCGATTTCATATTCGCCTACCCCGGCTATAACGTGAGGCCAACCGAAATCAACGCCGTCATCGGCCGCTCACAGCTTCGACGCCTCGACGAAAACAACGAAAAACGACGTGAGAACCTGCGCATCTTTCTAGAAAACCTCGACCCCAAAAAGTACTTTACCGAGTTCCGTACGGAGGGTAGCTGCAGCTACGCGCTCACGCTTGTATTACGTGAACCCGATGAGGCGCTCTGCGCCAACGTCATGCTCACGCTGCGCGCTCACGGGGTGGAGTTCCGCCGAGGCACGGCCGGAGGAGGGAACCAGCTGCGCCAGCCTTATTTAGAAAATATCGTCCCCCGCGGCATCTGGCACGACTACCCAGAGGCCGATCATATCCACTTTTACGGTTTTTACATCGGCAACTACCCCTCTCTTGAACGCCAGAAGATCGAACAACTGTGCGCGCTGCTAAACTCGCTTTCGGGCAACTAAGGAAAAGACCATGCAGATACAACGAAGTGGGGAGAAACAGGATTATTTGGTATCGGCTCTGGTGCCGCTCTACAATGCGGCACGGTTTCTGCCAGGCCTCATAGAAGACCTCGAAGCACAGACTCTGGCTCCGCACCTCGAAATCGTGCTCTGCAACACGGCCTCGCCCCAAAATGAACAGTCCCTCCTCGCCGAATATATGCGTCGCTACCCCAATATCGTCTCCATCTATGTAGACCATCGAGAGAACGCTCATGAGGCGCTCAATCGGTGCATTCAGGTGGCAGGTGGACGCTATCTTACACTCGCCTGTGCCGATGACCGGCATCGGCCCGATGCCCTTGAGAAAATGGTGCAAGCGCTTGAAACCCATCCCAATGTAGGGCTTGTCTACGCCGATAGCCTCATTACGAACGGTGAGAACGAAACCTTTGCCAACAACAACGCCCACGCCGTTTTTCGCTGGCCGGAATATAGCCTGCGTCAAGCGCTTATGTACGCTATGTTCGGGCCCCAACCTATGTGGCGACGTGAGGTGCACGAAAAAGTCGGCCTCTTCGACCCAAGTCTTGTGGTGGTGGGAGATTACGACCTGTTTTTGCGAATCGCGCATGGTTGCGGAGCCTACCACCTGCCGGAGATTTTGGGGCTGTTCCGGGCAGGAGGCCTTTCGATGAGCGGCAACGATGCATGCACCAAAGAGACGTTGCAGGTGCTCCGCCGCTATCGTTCCACCATCCCTCTTGAAGACATCTACCCCGGACTGAACGCCGAATGGAAAAACGATGCCTTTGCCCGTGCAGCCGCTCTCATGGACTATGCGCGCTCTCTGCTCGTCGCCTCGAGTGTCCCTGCAGAAATCGGATGGATACAGTCCCTATACGAGGAGGCAAGAACCCTTATAGGGGACCACCCTATTTTACTAAACAATTTGGCGGTTCTCGCATGGCTGAGCGGCCAGATGAAAGAGGCCACGGCAACGCTCGAAAAGCTTGCGCTCTTTGGTGTGCCTCTGGCCTTACAAAACCTTAATGCCGTTCGATCAACTCCCAACGGGCAAACACAAAATCTTGCGGTTGGAACTCTACGCCATCCTGTAGTGCGCACACTGCCCGAACTTCTGCCGCCCAACTTGGTGCAACAACCTTGGAGCAAGGCAAGCCCCCAATCGCTTCTCCTGCCAGATGGACGCAAAGCCGATAAAAGCGCACTCTCTTTTATCGTAATTACCGGAGGCAAACGGCAAAATCTCATCGCCCTGATCGTTCAAAGCATTCGCAAGCAGCACATCCCCAAATACGAGATTTTGATCTGCGGAAACTGCGAAGGGCTTCTGTTCGAGGGTGGAGATGTTACGCTTATTCCCTGCCCAGACCTCGCCGCACAAGGCAGGCTAGGAGCCATGCGAAACTGCGGTGTTGATCGAGCGCGTTACGAGACCCTCGTCTTTTTAGACGACGATTGTCTCCTGGATTCTGAGTGGTATGCTGGTTTCCTAAAAGGCCCCGATCGGTTCGACGTGCTCACCATGCAGGTGCGGATGCCGGACGGTACGCGCTATTGGGATCGTGTTACAAAGGCACCACAACGCGGCCAAATGATTCTCTGTGAAGGGGAAGAGGATCACGACATCTACGCCACAGGCGGGGCCTCCCTCATGCGCGCGGAAGTCGCCCGGATGGTGCGCTGGAACGACCATCTAAAAGTGGGCGAAGAAGAGGATATAGACTTTTCTCGCCGCTGTCGAGCTATGGGCTACTCCATAGGCCATCTCTCCGATTGCCTTATTTACCACGCCGATGCTACCTATACCTCGCTAGGCCGCTGGGTTTATCGTCGTAAAGAGGGACGTACGCACGACTGGATACACACCATAGAAACGCAAGACCCTCTGCAACTCTATTCCGAAGCTTTGGCGCGTATTGAAAGGGGAGAGCTGGCAGAAAGTGTTGACTGTCTACGCTGGGGCACGCTGAATCATCCGATGAATCGCGAGTTTCGATTCGGGTTGTCCACCATTGCCTTCCTTGCCGGTGGGAATCTGCCGAACAACGCCTGGTATCCCAACGGCTGGCCGCGTTTCGTCCAATGGCTGGCCGAACTTCAAGAGGGAACGACGGTGGCCTCGCCTTCGGAACCGGCATTGTGCGTGGAGCACCGAGATCGCCCTCTCGCACCCTATTTCTTCGCCTCCCAACCCCATGAAAAGGCCATACCCCCCCAGTTTCAAACCCTCCCTGAAATGCGAGAGGCTCCAGATGCCCTGCTTTTCGCCTGGAGGCAGGCCGGCATAACTCCTAAGTTATGCGTGCGCCCCTGCAGTTCCCAAGCGCCTCAATATTCTCTGCTTGAGGCAGCTCTAATCAAAGCGCATCTGCTCGAGGAGGGGGTGACCAAAGCCGACCTGCATATAACATTCGCCCCCGATGAAGAGCCATCTGTAGAAGCCGCTATTCACATAGGACGACCGCAATGGCCAACGCTACTTCCATCCTCGGCATGGATTGGTGCCTGCCAAAAGCTCGACCGTATTTGGGTGCCCACCTCCTTTCACCGAGAGAGGCTACTCGAAGTCGGTATAGCGGCCGACAAAGTAAGCATAGTTCCATTTGCTGTTAACTTAGATCGCTATCGGCCGAAGACACGTGGGCATTCACAAACCTCGGTGTTGAAGGGCATGCGCCGCTTTAACTTTCTCGCGCACTTTGAATGGAGCCGCACAAATGACTGGGAGACGCTCGTCCGCGCCTTCCTTCAGGCGTTTCGACCGGAGGAGGATGTCGCGCTGGTGCTCCATCCCTTTGCCCTGCAGGAAAACACCGCCCAACGAATGCGACAGGAGTTAGCCCATTGCCTCCTTCCTATGCTGAGCGCCCGCCCCCACCCTAGCATCGTGTTGCAGACGACGCCATTGGAACCGGAGAACCTGCAGGCGCTTTATCGTGAGTGTCACTGCTTTGTCTCGGTGGCACGAACGAGCGACATAAAACGTTCGGCCATAGAAAGCATGGCCTATGGCCGCCCGGTGATCGCGCCGTCTTGGGGTGCCATGCAGGAGCTTTTTTCGGAGGAGACGGGCTATCCGGTACAGGCCACGGAAACGCCCGTGAACTTCGTGGCGGCTCTAGAGAAGCCGTGGCTTCGCGAAGGGCGTTGGATTGATATTGATGTGGCCGACCTCAGCCGGCAGATGCGTGCCGCTTTCGAGAATCCAACCGAGGCGGATGCACGGGGAGAGCAGGCGCGTCTGTTTCTAAAACAGCACCATGATTATCGCGTGGTCGCTCCAATTCTTCAGCAAGAGCTAGACCGTTTGGGCATGAAGAATCCCTCCGTTGTTATCGAGTATCCGTTATAGCAACACTCCGCTCGGTCTAAAGCCCAGCAGCTTCTCACAGCAGCCTGCGAGCTACGCGGACATGAGGGAGGATAGGCATCTGTAGGGGTAGGTCCTGTGCCTACCCCTACGGTCGTGGATAGCCCATCCCCCTTCTGCTAGACAAATATATGCTTGCGCTCTTGAAAAGAACGCCGTATAATGTATTCCGTCCTATTTCGATAAAATGCGCAGGTGAGTTGTCCATGCGATCTATTTTAACTCCCGCCCAAAAGGCAGCAAATGCCCTTAAGCGTGCAGAGCGTGCGCTCCGCGACTGGCAAGACGACCCGGCCAGCCCACGCCGTGATGTAGATAAGATGCTTGCGGCTCTGGCCGAGTTGCGAATGCTGGTTCAAGCCCACCTTTTGGAGGAAATAGAGAAACGCGCCGCTAGCCCGCCCTCTAATCGCTAGCGCTTTGCACTTTGTGCCCCAACTCTTATCGTTAATGAGGCCTTTCCCTCTAACGCGACGACCAACCTTCCTGTCGGTTGGTCGAAAGTTGTGGTGCCCATCTGTGCAGGCTTGCCGTTAACCAACACCTCTGGCTTTGTTTGAAACCCACTCACAAGCGCATAGTATCTTCCCTTTGGCCAACCGTTCACTTCACAGATCACCTCGTTGCTGGTCTCCCGCACCGCTTCTATCGCTCCTGGTGCTTGCAACAGCAGATGGTGTTTTGGAAAGGCACGCAGTGAATAGAGCGGCGTTTTACGGAAGAGAGAGGGAAGTTCTGCAAAGAGGGTGCAGGGATTAATGGCCGGGTCATTGCGAATTTGGCCTTTCAGATTGAAAGAGTCGGGCAGCAGCCCCTGTCGTAATGGGTCGGAGCCAACCGGCCAGGTCTGTTGAATACCGGAGATCGTGATTCCGTCGGCGATCTGCCGCCATGGACCTTTGGGATCAAACGGGGCCAGCTGATAGAGGGCGCTTGCGTAGACAAGGCCACACCATTGCACCGGTAGGCCCATCCAGTTTGGAGCAACCCAATGCGTTGCTCCGAAAACGGGCGGAGTGGCATAAGGACCAACGGCCTGACCGGTAGGGTTGTAGAGATAGACGAAAGGAAGCCCCGTCCACGCCCACGCTTTGGCGCGTTCGAGAAACGCTTTATCTCCGGTTAGCATGTAACCAAGCACAAACGCATGAACGAGGTGAGCAGACGCCAAAATATCGGGCGTATGCAGCGGTACCTCCCACGACTGTGCCCCTCTAGGCACCGTGTTATCGAACTGTTCAAGAGCGCGCAGATGCTGCAGCGCGAGACCGATGAGCGTGGGATCGCCGGAGGCAATTGCGTTCTGGAGGAGGTTTACCACCACGCCGGCTGTAAGCCCGTTTGCAGTACGTGTGGGGTTGGTGCTCGCCAAATCCTCCCCATGGGGCGGTGGATTGTAGAGGATGGTGCCCTCCGGTGTAAATTGTGATAGAATGTTGCGGGCTGCTGCGGCCGCAGTGTCGGCGTTCTCCATCACATGCCCAAAAACGAGAGAAGGCACAGGAAAGTGAACATGCCCTATTCCCGCACTGTTTAAATCCTGCGGAGGCACAGCAGAGAGATAGCGCTTGGCTCCCGCTTCAAGCTCTTGGGCCAGGGTGGTATCGGCTCCGTGCACTGCCGCATAGAGCATCATAGTGGGCGCATCGGCGACGGGCTGAGGCCCAAAGTTGGGGTATGCATGGCGCAACCTATCTCCTTCAACAATGCCGGAATGGAGCCACCCCGCTGCAGCCAAGTGAAGACAGCCCTGCCAATCGAGATGCGCATCCGGCAGGTGAGGCAGTCCCCAGAGACTTACGTAGCGTTGAATGGCCGGAACAACGGTCTGCCCATCGCCACAGAGAATGTAGGCCGTACCATGGAAGGGCTTTTCTGGTGAAAGGGTAACGCCATCGTATGGAAGCAGACTTCCCTCCTCGCGATTAAGACCGTTAGAGCCGGGGCAGAGAATCCCCATTACCTGTGCGCCGGAGTGAAATTGCCTATCTGGCGTATCGAAGAGAGCGCACACGTTCGACTCCATCTGCCAGGAGAGGGCGATCCAGCGGTGCTGGGCAACCACCACCATCAGCGGGAAAGTTATCTTCTCGGTATCCGGCACCTGACGATTGGCCTGCGGGCCGCGAATATCCGCTTGGCTGCTGGAAGGTTCATCCGGCCCGAGGTACTCTAGTCCAGGAAAGAGCGCCTGAGTCTTGTGTTCCCCAAAGCTGCCCAGCCCCGGAAAAAGCAGAAAGACAGGTAGGAAAACGACGTTGCGGGGCCGGTTGACATTGACCTCTACATCCACTTGAATAAGGTTGGGCGCAGCAGCAGAAAACGTTTGGCGAAACCTCCATGTGGCACCGTCTGGGTCTTGCAGGGTAGTGTGTACCATGAGAGCACCTTCCTCTTTTTGCACAGAGGTGGTACCCTTGAGAGGGATAAAACGGGCCTCACCGTTCTCCATATAGCCGATCAGGGCTTGATTATCGCCGGCGGCCATGGTCTCGCCTCGAAACCTCACTACAAAGTCGCCCATCTGATCGGGATTTTGCAACAGCTCTAAGGAACCGCTTAGAAGACGGAGAGCCTTTGGCGAAAGAACCGGCACTGTGGGGCGCGGCCATGAAGGTGGCTGAAGGATGGCTCGTTTTTCAAAAGCCATCCAGGCCACGGTGCAACTGCCTTGATCGCCCGGCGGGTCGAAACGAATCTGATAACGGGGGCCTAGCGGAGGAACCGGCATCCGCAGTGTATCCCACCGTTTTGCGGGAACAGGGAACCGAACGGAAGCTGGCTCGGTGGGTGTGGTGCCGGCCGGAAAGTAAAAAAGCTGCCCGACACCGCCTTGCTCCGAATAGAGATGGATGGAAAACCAGAGCGGCTGGTTTGGGGGATAGTCGAAAACAGGGCCGAAGAGATAGGGGTCTTCCCCACCAATGCGTATCTGCAAGCCTTCGGGAGTTTGCGAGAGACCGGCAATATCGTGGGTCGGCTGCCATTGCCAGGCATATTGACTTTGGCGAAGATCGAAACGTACGATCTCTTGAGCTTCCGCTTTGGCGACAAGCCCCGTCCCAACGAACAGAAGACAGAGGAAGAGATAGAGGTCGAATCTACCTAGTAACACTTGGAAGCAGTCTGTACCGAGCATTGGTAAAACCTCCTGAAGAGGGGTCTAGTAGTATTTGTGCGGTGTTCCAGATATACTTACATGGGGAAAGACGTTTCTCCTGCCTGCTCTGCTCTTTCAGAAAGGAATAGAGGCCTGTGACGCTAGTCACCTTCTTTTTTTTCGCACATCAGCCGTTTCGTCTTAGCGCTTACGAACAGCGCAGCCCACGTCGTGATCTGGCACCCGAGGAGTTTTATGACACCTATTTCGACGACACCCTAAACCGCCAAATCTTTCAACGAGTGGCCGAAAAATGTTACTATCCAGCTTCAAGGATACTGTTAGAGCTTGTTCGTGAACATAGGGAAACCGAAAAACCGTTTAAATTCGCCTTTGGACTTTCGGGCACGCTCCTAGAACAGGCTCAACGTTACGATCCAGGTGTTATTGCGCTTTGGCAAGAGCTTGCAGCCACCGGTTGTGTCGAATTTACCGGTGAGACCTACTACCACTCGTTAAGCAGTCTCTTCCCTGGAGATAGAACGGAGTTTCATGAGCAGTGCCGGCTTCACGCCGATACCATCGAGCGCCTATTCGGCAGGCGTCCCACCGTCTTTCGCAACACGGAGTGCCTTTACAACGATACGGTGGCCTGGCATGTGCAGCAGATGGGCTATGAGGGCATCATTACAGAAGGGGTGGATTGGGTTTTAGAGGGTTGGCGCTCGCCGGATTTCGTCTACGAGGCGCCCTGTGGCCTGCCCGTTCTGTTACGGAACTATCGCCTTTCCGATGACATTGCCTATCGCTTTCCAAACCGCCACTGGGACCAGTGGCCTTTAGATGCCGAAAAGTTCGCCTTTTGGCTCTCTACCAACACCGACATGAACGTGCTTTTGGCCATGGACTACGAGGCTTTCGGGGAGCACATCTGGGCCGATACAGGCATCTTCGACTTTCTGCGCAATCTTCCCGGAGCAATTAAACGTCACCCGCAACTCGAATTTGTAACGCCCACAGAGGCCATTCGCCGTCTGCCTCGCGTGGGCACCATCCACGTGCACGATTTCGCAACTATTTCATGGGCCGATAAAGAGCGCGACACCTCCGCCTGGCTAGGCAACGAAATGCAACAGTTTGCTTTTGAAGAGATCAAACGCATGGAGGCGCCCATTCGTGCCACAGGCCACCCAGAGTTTTTACGCATTTGGCGCCTGTTGCAGACAAGCGACCATCTCTACTATCTTTCAACAAAAGCCCTAAGTGACGGGGATGTCCACCAGTACTTTAGCGCCTATGGCTCCCTCTTTGAGGCCTTCATACGCCTTCAAACCGCCTTGAGTGACCTGCTTCATCGGGCAGAACGCTATGTCGAGCAAGGCTCCTGACCCATCTGCCCATCTATAAAGCCATCTGCTGCTGCCAAACCCCACAAAAATAAAGGAGGCGTTCTCGCCTCCTTAAGTTCTCTCTCTTCGAAATGTATCTAAACGCACATGGTAGAAGCGACAGCTAAGCTACCTAATCCAACCCAAGCACCTTACGCAAGTAGCGACCGGTGTGGCTTTCAGGAACCTCGGCCACCTTCTCCGGTGGGCCTTCGGCAATGATGCGCCCACCGGCATCGCCTCCTTCCGGCCCTAAATCCACAATCCAGTCCGCCGTTTTGATGACATCGAGGTTGTGCTCAATAACCAGAACGGTATTGCCCGCATCTACCAACCGATTCAACACACCGATAAGCTTCTCCACATCGGCGAAATGAAGCCCGGTGGTCGGCTCATCAAGGATGTAGATGGTACGGCCGGTGGGCCTTTTCGCCAATTCGGTGGCGAGCTTTACGCGCTGAGCCTCCCCGCCGGAAAGTGTGGTGGCCGGCTGGCCGAGCCGAATATAGTCCAACCCCACATCGTGCAGCGTTTTGAGCTTACGCACCAAAGGTGGCAGGTTCTCAAATAGCTGGAGGGCTTCCGAAACCGTCATATCGAGCACATCGGCAATGGATTTTCCACGATACTTCACCTCAAGAGTCTCGCGGTTGTAGCGTTTGCCTTTACAAACCTCACAGGGAATATAGACGTCCGGCAGAAACTGCATCTCGATCTTGAGAATGCCGTCTCCTCTGCAGTTTTCACAGCGCCCTCCCTTCACATTGAAAGAAAAGCGGCCCGGCTCATAGCCGCGCATTCGCGCATCCGGCGTGCGGCTGAAGAGATCGCGAATAAGATCGAAGGCGCCTGTGTAGGTGGCGGGATTAGAGCGGGGCGTGCGTCCGATGGGCGCTTGGTCAATATCCACAACCTTATCCACAAACTCTAAACCGCGAATCGCCTCGTACGCCCCCCATACGGCGTGTGTACCGTAGATATGGTGCATGAGCAGCGGGTAGAGGGTCTCTTGAATAAGGGTAGATTTACCGCTGCCACTTACCCCGGTTACCACCACAAAAAGACCCAGTGGCACGCGAAGCGTCACATTTTTGAGGTTATGCTGGCGAGCGCCGATCAGCTCTAACCAGGCCTCTTTGGGAGCACGTCGCTGTTCGGGCACGGCAATGCGACGGCGGCCGCTGAGGTACTGACCGGTGATAGAGGTAGGGTGACAGCGAATATCCTCAATCGTTCCTTGCGCCACTATCTGCCCACCATGTTCGCCGGCGCCGGGGCCGATGTCAATAATCCAGTCGGCTGCCTCCATCGTCTCCTGATCGTGCTCCACCACAAGCACCGTGTTACCGAGATCGCGCAAGCTCTTGAGCGTGTTGATCAATCGCGTGTTATCTCGCTGATGCAGGCCGATGGAAGGCTCATCGAGAATGTAGAGCACCCCCATAAGGCCCGAGCCGATCTGGGTTGCAAGACGAATACGCTGGGCCTCCCCTCCCGCCAAAGTACGCGCGCTTCTATCCAGTGTGAGATACTCCAGCCCGACGTTCAACAGAAACCCCAGTCGCGCCTTGATCTCACGAATAATCTGGCGTGCGATCATCGCCTCTCTCTCTGAAAGAGTCAACTGGTCGAAAAAGGCCTGCAACTTATCCAACGGCAACGCGCACAGTTCCGCAATGTTTTTGCCACCCACAAGCACGCAGAGGGCTTCGGGTTTGAGACGTTTGCCCTGGCAAGCGGGACAGGGTCGCTCACTCTGATACTGCTCCAGTTCCTCACGGACGAGGTCGCTGCTTGTCTCTTGCAGCCGCCTCTCCAACATGGGGATAACACCGGGGAACTCGGTGTCGAAATGGCGAACCCGCCCCCACCGATTGCGAAACTCCACCGTAACGTTGCCTTCCACACCGTGCATGAGCGCATGAAACTGCGACTCGGAGAGTGCATTAAGAGGCGTGTCCAACGTGAAACCGAGTCGGCGCGCCGCGGCCTCAAACAGGCTTCGTTGGTAATCGTGCAGGCCGCCTGTGCTCGATTTTGGCGTGAAAGGCCGAAGCGCCCCACGATTAATAGAGAGACTGCGATCGGGTGCAATAAGCTGAGGATCGAACTCCTTCATAAAGCCTAACCCATGGCATTCCGGGCAGGCGCCATAGGGCGAGTTGAAGGAAAAGAGACGAGGCTCGATCTCGTCAAAGTTGAAGCCCTCTTCGTCCGACGAAAACTTCTCGCTGAACCGCAACTCCTGCTCCGGTTGCCCCTCTTGAGCCAGCACCTGAACCACAGCAACGCCCTTGCCACGCTTTAGAGCCTGCTCCATCGAGTCGGCAACGCGCGTACGAATACCCTCTCGAATGACCAGACGGTCTATCACGATCTCAATGGTGTGCTGCTTATAGCGCTCTAAAGAGGGTATCTCCTCGCTGAGGTCCACCGTCTCCCCATCAATGCGGGCGCGGGTAAAGCCTTCCTTTCGAATCTCCTCTAGCTCCTTGCGGTACTCCCCCTTCCGCCCACGCACTATGGGGGCGAGAATCTGCACGCGGCTGCCTTCCGGCAAAGCAAGCACACGGTCTATCATCTCTTCGATAGATTGTTTGCTGAGAGGCTGGCCGGTTTTCGGGTCGTGAGGAACGCCGATTCGCGCAAACAGGAGGCGCAGATAGTCGTAAATTTCCGTTACCGTGCCCACGGTGGAGCGGGGGTTCTTGCTGGTAGATTTTTGGTCAATCGAAACGGCGGGGCTAAGCCCATCAATCTGGTCTACATCCGGTTTTTCCTGAAGGCCGAGGAACTGGCGGGCATAGGCCGAGAGGCTTTCC
>NZ_DATGKU010000023.1:0-1588 GCF_035294505.1 Chthonomonas sp.
AGGGGGCCAGCCCGCGCCATCAGGCCAGTCAGCGCTATCGGGCCAGTCGGCGCTATCAGGCCACCCGCAAGGGGTGGCCCTACTATACACGACCGCTGGCGCGGCTCGCAGAGCCGCGTTTGCCGGGCGCAAGCCCGACCGGTCGATCTGTTTGCGCACAACGCAAGCGAACGGGCGTGGGGGCATATCGTATATAGTAGGGCCACCCCTTGCGGGTGGCCTGGGTGGTGGTGGTGGGTGGCCTGGGTGGTGGTGATGGGTGGCCTGGGTGAGGTGTACGGTGTGTATCGCGTGTCGGCGTGTGCGGCGAGTGGGAAAAATAGTTTGATGGTTGTCCGGGTAATTTAGGAAAGGGGGATATCGTTGGAGCAACATCGTAGAAGATACAATTCGGACCTTTCTCATCAGTGGAAAAGAAAGTCGTTACGACTGAAAACACACAATTATGGGTGGTCGGCCAGCTATTTCGTCACGCTTAGTGCAAGCGTGTTCGAGGCTATCTTTGAGATACCGGAACTGCATACTATTTTAGCTCAGACATGGGAAGGACTGCCCGGAAGGTTTCCGAGTGTTACCCTGGATGAATTTGTGATTATGCCCGATCATGTCCATTTTATTATCCATATAGAAGGCAATGTGGAGAAGCCCACAACGCTGGGCAGAGTCGTGGGTGCATACAAGTCCCTGACAACAGTAGCATGGCTGCGCCACCTCGAAGCCGCCGGGCGAGAATGTATGGAATATCCCGGCATCATCTGGCAACCAGATTACTTTGAACGTATCATCCGCGACACCCAGGAACTGGAAAACACTCGCCAGTATATACGCAACAACCCGCTGAAACTGCAACAACAGCAGGAACAATAGGGAGAGCAACAGGAATGGGAGCAACAACAGAGACAAAAAAGACAACAGAATAAACAACAGCAACAACAACAAGATACTTAAATACCACCCGGCTATCCGGCTACCCGTCCCGGCCACCGTCCCTGGTACCGTCCCGGCCACCGCCCCTGGTACCGTCCCGGCCACCGCCCCAGGCCACCCGCAAGGGGTGGCCCTACTATACACGGGCGCAAGCCCGGTGGGTCGATCCGTTCGTCGAACGGCAATGTGGGGCAGCGGGGACGTATATAGTAGGGCCACCCCTTGCGGGTGGCCTGGGATGCGGGATGGATGACCGTGGGTGGGGGTGGCCTGGGGGGCGGGTGGCCTGGGATGCGGCGGATCGGGGATGCGGCGGTACATCGATTGCAATGAGCAGGAGGTTTTTATGGCACAGAGCAACCACGAGCGTGTGGGGCGCGCATTGAGTCTGCTGAAGCAGGGGTTGCAGCCCTTTGTGGAGCGCCAGATGCAGGCGGTCTATGGGGCGCGCTGGCAGTATGAGGCGGTGCAGGCGTTGCGCGATCAACATATCGGCGAGGATGGCCTGCACCTGGATTCACAGGCGTTGCTGTTGATCATCTGGGATCAGTGGCAACCGGTGTTCAGGAGCGTGCTGGGACACGCGGAACGGGCGCTGGTGAGCGAGCTGCGCGAGACACGCAACGAGTGGGCGCACCAGCGTCCCTTCAGCACGGATGAT
>NZ_DATGKU010000024.1:0-19978 GCF_035294505.1 Chthonomonas sp.
CTTCAGGCCCCCCCACTCCCCTCCCCCTATCAGGGAGAGGGGCACCTCGCGGTGGGCGTCCTCGCGGACGGCGCCTTTGCGGCCTGTGTCGTTCCCTTAATCGCCTCTTTCTCTAGCCGCTACATCGCCGTGCGCTAGCACCTCCCGAATCGGGGGAAAGGACGGGATAGGGGGCGAGCAAGATAAGCTCACTTCGCTGACTTGCTCTAGAACCGCGAGATTGGCAGTCTCTGCAGCCCCACCCTATCGGTAGGGACTGAAACTTAAGATTTCTCGCCTTCGGCTCGAAATGACAGTTGTATTCGGCTTGAAATGACAGTTGTTTATCTCGTCTGTGGCACGAAAGGTCAGTCGCCTTCGGCTCTTCAGGCCCCCCCACTCCCCTCCCCCTATCAGGGAGAGGGGCACCTCGCGGTGGGCGTCCTCGCGGACGGCGCCTTTGCGGCCTGTGTCGTTCCCTTAATCGCCTATCTCTCTGGCCGCTGCATCGCCGTGCGCTAGCACCTCCCGAATCGGGGAAAAGGACGGGATAGGGGGCGAGCAAGGGAGGCTTGCTTTAGGAATTGGCTCTAGAGCTGCAAACCTAACACTCTCCGGTCCAACGAAGAGATACCCAACCTTAAAGCGTATTACTGATAAATGATGTGATGGGGTATTTCGATGCCTACCACACCGATTCGCACGGGATTAGTCTGGTTTCGTAGCGGTCTTCGCCTTCACGATAACACCTGTCTGCTTGCAGCCCTTCAAGAAAACGAGCAGGTCTATGCACTCTATGTTCTCGACGACACTTACCTGCGCGGGCCCGACATCGGCGCCGCCCGTGTGGCCTTTCTCTTCGATGCCCTTCACAAACTGCAGGCCGACATCGAATCCCACGGTGGGCAGCTGATCGTGCGCCGCGTAAAGGAGGCCCCGCAAATAGAGGTCATCGCCGTGGCAAAAGAGGTGGGGGCGCGTGCCATCTATCTGAATCGAGACTACCTGCCTTATCCGCTGCAACGCGACCGGCACGCCAAAGCGCTGGCCGAGGCCGAAGGCATCGCCTTTAAAACCTATCCCGATATCCTGCTTGTAGAGCCGGAGCGCATAAAAACAGAAACCGGCCAGCCCTATCAGGTGTTCACGCCTTTTAAACGTCGGTGGGAAAACCTCGTGAACGTGCCGGAGCGCTACCCGGTCGAACGGCTCTTAGGCCGTCTGCGTGTAACCTACCGTGCCCGCAGTGCGCCGATTCCCACGCTGTCAGAGTACGGTCTTACGCTTCGCCAACAGATCGAGCCGGCCGGAGAGCAGCGTGCCCTGCAGCGCCTCGAAGCGTTTGCCCGTAACGGGTTGCCTTACTACCATCAAAGACGCGATTTCGCTGCCGATCCCGACTCCACTTCCCGCCTCTCGATGCATATCAAGTGGGGAACCATCTCCATTCGTGAGTGCTATCGCACAGCCCGAAAGGTGGGCGGACCGGGGGCACAGAAGTGGATAGATGAGCTGGCCTGGCGCGAGTTTTATCATGCCGTACTCTACTACTTCCCTCATGCGCTTAAAGGCCCCATGCACCCGGAATACGATAGGTTGCCCTGGAGCGAGAACGAAGCGCATTTTGAGGCCTGGAAAGCGGGGATGACCGGCTACCCCTTTGTGGATGCCGGCATGCGCCAGCTGAACCAAACCGGCTGGATGCACAACCGGTTACGGCAGGTGGTGGCCTCCTATCTCTGCAAAGACCTGCTCATCCACTGGCAAAAAGGCGAGCGCTACTTTATGCAGATGCTTGTGGATGGCGACTGGCCGGCAAACAATGGAGGATGGCAATGGGTTGCCGGCACAGGCACCGACCCGAGGCGCGCTACCCGCATCTTCAATCCGGTGCTTCAACAAGAGCGCTACGACCCACAGATGGAGTACATCCGACAGTGGGTTCCGGAGTTCGGCAGCGCTCACTATCCTGCAAAGCCCATCGTTCCTCATGAAGAGGGGCGCCAAAGGTTTCTGAACGCTTTTAAGGCAACGATGGGCAAGGCGCAGGACGACGACATCGGCAAGCTTTTTTGAAAGAACGCAACCCGCCTAAAAACGTTACATGCCAGAATAGAAGACAGACATACTATGAGGGCGACACCTACTACGGCGACACGACCGAAAAGTAGCGCAAAAGATGTGCCCTATCGAGCATCGGAGACTTGCTTGCAGTCCCCGATGCTCTTTTCTCATCGCTCCTCTGCATGCCACTCCCAATCTCGCCCAAAATAGATGCGATGCGTCCAACGCACAAGGTCATCCACGAAGGTATGCATCAGAGGAATGACAAACAGGCTTAGGAACGTCCCCGCAAGCAGCCCGCCAACGATCGTGGTTCCCAGAGGCTGATAGGCATCCAAGCCGGTTTTTGGTGCCAGCGCCACCGGCAACATTACGGCCAGCTCAATAAGCGCCGTCATGAGAATAGGACGAAGACGCTCCACCCCTCCATCAATCACGGCCTGCTCGCGTGGAACCCCCCGATCTCTGTAACGCATGATGCTGTCTATCATCAAAACCGCCGTGGTGATGTCCATCCCACTCAGCACGATAATCCCCAAAATGGAGACCGTGGAGAACGCCTGGTGCGCCAGCCATAAGGCCACAAACACCCCGCTCAGTTCAAGCGGTATTGAGGCGACCATCTGCAAGGGCTGTAGAAAGCCACGAAACTGCGCCACAAGCACGAAGTACATTAGGACTAGGGAGATTAGCAGCCCATACAGAAGGCGACGGAAGCTATCCATCATCTGAGTCATGTCGCCTCTTACCTCGATGCCGTAACCGGGAGGGAAGTTCAACTTTTCCATCGCTCGCATCATCACTTCCATGGTGAGATCCATCGAGGGCGGCCCTCCTTTACGATAGAACCCCGTAATGCCGATGACCCTCCGCAAATTGTCGTGCTCTATGGCCGTAGGCGCCGAGCGATAGAGAATCTGGGCCACGCTTTCGAGAGGCACCTGCTTCCCATCGGGCGTTGAGAGGTAAAGTTCGGCCAGATCGCGCGGGGTCGCCCGATCCTGCGAGTCGTAACGAACCAAAATCGTGTCTTGACGCAGATTATCAGGCAGGTAGTAGAAGCTGCTGGTAAGCCCGCCATGAAGGGCATAGTAGGCCTGTTCCGCTACATTTTGGGGTGAGAGACCTAGCGCAGCCGCTCTTGCCGGGTCTACCCTCACCTCATAGTCGGGCACCCCCATCGTCCAGGTAAGCGCGGGCTGCGCAAGGCCGGGAGTTTTTTGCGCGATGGCGAGGGCCTGCTTACCCAGTTGATAAAGCACATGTAGGTTCGGCCCGTAGAGGTTGATGTGAATGGGAGCGTCCGCTGTGGCCATAACATCCGATCCCATCTCCTTTATCTGAAGCCGTCGAATGCCGGGAATGGTGTTCATCGCCTCCTTCTGAACAGCATCTATAATCTGCCAAATGGTGCGTTTCCGCGCATCTTTGTCGCTAAAGGTGAGCATAAGGGCAGCTCCGTCAGCCTGCGGCATCTGGTAACCGGTGAAATAAGGGTTCCAACTCTCGAACATGCTTTCGGTTCCGATCTCAATAGAGGCCTTTTGCAGTTCCGGATATTTCAGAAGTATCTGCTCCAAGCGATGAACCGCCTTCTCTGTGGCTTGAAAGGAGGTTCCCGGCTGCATCTCTAAAAAGCCCACGGCTTGGCCGGTATCGGCCAAAGGCATCATCTCGGAACCGATGAAGTTGTAGAAAGTAAAACCCACAATAACCACAAGCCCCACACGCACGAACGCCCAAAACCGATTCGCAAGTTGGCGCCTTAAGGCCCTTGCATAGGCCCCTTCCAGTCGGCCAAGCCATCTTTGGCAGAAGCATGAAAACGAATGCAGAAGCGGTGGAGTTCTGTCGGTCGCCTCCCCAACAGGGGAACGGAGCATTTTCGCGCAGAGCACGGCGGTAAGGGTGAAAGAGACCATCATGGAGGCAAGAAGGGCAAAGATAAGCGGCCAGACCAGCTCCACAAACATCAATTGCGTAATGCCTCCACAAAACAACAGGGGCAGCAAGGCGATAAGAATCATAAGGGTAGAGGCCAGAACGGCCAGACGAACCTCCGCAATGCCCTCGATGGTGGCCTCACGCGGGGAAAGCCCCTTCTGCAGATAGCGCTCCACAGAGTGAATGTCAATGATGGTATCGTCCACAAGCCGACCGATGGCAATAAGCAGCCCGATGAGCGTGCCGCTATTGAAGGTCATGTGCATGGGAATAAGCATCAGCACCGCGATGGCCAGGGAGGTGGGAATGGTGATGAGCGCGATGAGGGTGCCGCGCCATTCGCCCAAAAAGATCACAATAACGATCGCCGTAAGCACCACCGCCACGGCCAGCTCCTCCCACACGTTATGGAACAGAATGCCGACGAAATGGGCGTTATCGTAGGCCGTATGGAAGTGCACTCCAGGATATTCGCGCTCTAACTGCGTAAGCACTTTCCGCACCTGCGGCACCACGGTGTAGGAACTGGCGGCCGGGTTCTGAATGACCGAAACCTCGATGGCGGGCATTACCCGCCCCGACTTGCCCGGCGCGTGATCGAGATACTCATAGGCCGACCGTCGCTCCCAGTAGGTGTCTACTACACGGGCTACGTCGCGAACGTAGACGGTGCGCGGAGGGCTTTGGCTATTCGGCTTGTCAGCGGCCATGCCCGTAATCGGGTAGTTCAAGACATCTTGCGCGCTGCGTGCCAACGAATTAACCCGAACAATGCTCTCCTGATCTCCCTGCGTAAGCACCCCGCCCGGTTGGCTCTGGTTGTAGCGGTCTATCGCATCGCGCACATCGAGGATGGAGAGGCCGTAGGCAGCAAGCTTATTTCGGTTCACGATGACCTGTAGCTGACGCCGGTAGCCGCCGAAGACCACCACAGAATCGACGTCGGGCACCTGCTTTATCCGTGCGATCACCACGTTGTCGGCAAACTGGCGCAGCTTTTGCGGCGTCCAACCGCTATTCGGATCGCCGGTAAGGGCGAGAGAGAGAATCGGCAGGTTCAGAGGGTCTACCGGTATCACGAAGGAGGGTTTAAGGTTAGCGGTGGTTGGCGGCAAAAAGGCGTTGGCTACGTTTAATAGCTCCTGCACCTTTGTGCGCGCCTTTTGAATGTCCACCCCGTAGTTGAACTCCAAAATAACGATGGAGAAGCCATCCTGTGAGACGCTTCGGATGTAGTGCAGATCGCCTATCTGCACCATCTGCTCCTCAATAGGTTTGCTAACGTAGGTCTCCATCTCCTGGGCAGAGAGACCCGGCATCATAGTGACGATTCCAAGCATGGGGCTGGGCACATAGGGCGCAAAGCGCCGCGGGATGACAAAAGCCACGGCAAAAACAGCGCACAGCACCACCGCCACATAGAAGGCGATCACCACGGCGGCATGGTCTATCGCCCAGGCGTGGATGAGATGCAATGGGTTACGCCGTGGTACACCTGATGCGCCTGAAGGGCGTATGGAGGGATCGGTGCTCATGGCCGACCTCCTTCCCCCGATGGCATCGCCATTCCCGGCATCGCATGAGAAGACGTGCCAACCGGGGCATTCAAGGCGCGATTCACTTGGGCCGCTGTTGGCAAAGCGACCGGGCCTTCAGGCCCCCACGGCACCGGCACCACCGGATCGCCCTCATGCAGCGACCGATATCCCTCGTAGATCACCTGTTCGCCGCTCTGAATTCCGCTTAGAATTTGGGTATACCGTTCGCCGGTACCACCCAACGTTACCGGAACAAGATGGGCTTTCCACTGTCCTCCAATGGCCTCACGGACCAATGGCCAGCCTCATATAGGGCATCTCCCCGGATGATCAAGCTGTACTTGGGGATGCATGGTGCAGGTATAGACGATGCGCTGAGGGCGTCCTCGTCGCATAACCCACACGGCCGGCGTGGCCTTCGTCGCAAGAACGGGGCTGGTAGGTTGAGGCTGGTAGACGATGGCCGAGGAGGGCACGATGAGGGCGCGGGCGCTTTTGGCATAGACCACCTGCAGCGTGAGATAGTCACCGGGGTGCAGGCGACCGTTCGGGTTGGCAACTAAAGCCTCTACAATAACGGTATGGGCGACCGGATCGGCGCTTGGAAAGATGGCCGATACGCGAGAGCGGTAGACGAGCGGATGGGGCCCGCCGGTGCGGACGAGCACAGGGTCGCCGACATGCAGCCGGGTGGCATCCTCCTGAGCCACTTGGGCCTGTACTCGAATAGGGTCTATCTGATCCACCATCAGGATGGTCTGTCCGGGCTGCACGAGCGTGCCGGGGCTAACTAAGCGTTGCGTAACCACGCCATCGCAATCGGCCCGAATGGCCGTGTAGCCCAAGACCACCTGTGCCGTTTGAAGTTGCGCCTTCGCTTGGGCTAAGGCGGCCTCTTGACGAACGACCGCCTGTTGGGCGGCATCACGCGCCGATTTTGCGGAGGATACACCCTGTTGCGCCTGCTGCACCTGGGCTTGAGCGGCCTGCAGGGCCGCCTGCTTTTGGGCGATCAGCGTTTCGTCCTGCTGCAGCCCGATCTGCACCTGAGACTGCTGCGCCTTGGCCGCACGAATGGCGGCTTCGGTGCTTTGCAAGCGGCTTGCCGCGGAGGCGACCTCGGCGGTTGCGTTCTGCAGCTGCACCGCATCCTGCTGCGCCTGCTGTTGGGAGAGAAACCCTTTCGCCAGCAGATCGTCATCGCGTTGCTTCTGCCGGGTCCAGTAAGTCAGGTTCGTTTTGGCGGCGGCAAGGCGTCCTTGCGCTTCATCACGCTGCGCCAGAGCGCTATCGAGGTTGGCCTCTGCGATTTTGGCCTCTTCGTGGTGTGCCATGAGGTCTTGTTGGGCTACCGTTAGATCGGCCTGAGCCTCTTTTTCCTGTGCTTGCGCTTGTTTCACCTGAGCTTGGGCTTGTTGGTAAGCCGCCTTGGCCTGCCGATACTGCGCCTGGGCCTCCAACACGGCGTGTTCGGCCTCCGCCACAGCCGCCTCTTCGGTGGCCACTTTGGTGCGCAACTCGGCTGTATCGAGCCGCGCCAAAACCTGGCCTTTATGAACCGGCATGTTGGGGTAAAACGGCATCCATTCCAGAACGCCGGTCACGCGAGGGTTGATCGCCTCTTCCTGATAGGCCACGGCATTAGCGGCGTAGCGCACGGAGGCGTTGAAGGGTGCGCAGTGCGCTGTAAAGACGGCCACCGGTGCCGCCCCCTCCGGTGCGTGCATTGCCGACATATCCATGGCTTGCGCCTCGATGACACTCATGTGCCCCGGCGGCGTATGTTTCGTCACAACCCATCGGGCGAGCAGGAGCGCACCCAACAGCAAGAGTGTGCCCAGCAATCCGGCAGCCAGTTGGCGTAGCGTTAAGTGAGGGCGCAGACCGATTCGGTGCATCCGGTAGGCCGTATAGGCTGTAAATAGGATAGCCCCGATAAGCAGCCACAAAGATAGCTTCATTTCTCTTTCCTCTTTCTAGTGCAGAAGATAGTGTTTACTGCCTTTTCAACCCTATGAGGCAATGAAAAGACTCAACGGGTCTTCAGAGGCAGAACCGTAGGTAGTAGGCTAGAAAGAGGTAGGAGGGGCGCGATTAGGAGGGGGACGCAGAAAACGCCATAGGGAGAAGAAGGAGGTTTGAGGAAACGCAAGGTAGCTGAGGATAGCGGGCGCAAGCGCGAAGCGACTGACAGGAACGTAGTTTGCAACCTGTTGCGGTGCGGTGCGAAGGAGAATTACCGCATGCGAACGTTTTTGCAGAACCTGCACACAGCGTTGTGCCCCTAGGGCGGGTGCCGGCCTTGTGGAGGGATTCGACGGGTTCGTTAGCACACGGCTACAGCGGGGGCAACGTGCCATGAGATGCCCGCAGCAGCAGGGCGATTCCGTTAAGGACGACGCCTTTAGCACGCAGTGGGGAGCGCAGGGGGTTCCGTCGGTGCATTGCCAAGAGGCAACCGCCGGCAGGGCCGGTGTTAAAGCGAACACCAAGCCTAAAAACAGGCACAGCTTTTTGAAAACGGCGTTAGCCCGCATGGGTTCCTCTTAACGCAAAAGCCGCATACCGACTTTGTCTATATTATACATGCAGCCTTGCTAAAAGCGTTCCTGCGGTCGGCAGTCTTTCATCATACGCGGATACAGCAAATGCCTGGAATAGTCCACTTCTCTATGAAGAAACGTATTTTGTACCAGGCTGTCATTCCTAAATTTTATTTGAGCAAGCATTAAACCGTCGTTCCTATTCCTCACTTAAGTGCCCCTCCAACAACGGGGCGAGTTGCTCCCACTCCTCAAAAGAGCGGCGCTCGGTTTGCGCGTAGGCCTCCAAAATCTCAAGGGCAGCCGAGCGCGGCATCGGGTGCTCTACCTTGTGAATGGGACACGGCAGCCACTCCACATGCCCCATAAGCCGACACACCAACGGGCGCACCGGATAGATGGTACAGAAACGGGTATCCCTATCCAAAAAACGACAGAGGGTTACCTCAATGCCGTCGCCGAGCGCCTGTTGTTTTGGCTGTCTGAGCTTCTGTTCAAACACCTCGCGCTCCGATGCACTCATCTGCGCCACATAGCCACGTATGGCCTCCCACTCCTCGCGCGAGGCACGTGTGCCCGCCGCACAGCGGAGACTACACTGGGTGCAGCCGTTGCATACCTCAAGCCGAATGAGGCTCTCCAAACGTGCGGCTAACGAACGATTGTCTACCGACATGCGGCCTCGTTCTCCTCTAAAGCGTAGGCAATGGCCTCCTCAAGGCTCAACGCCTCCCCATCACGATAGTAGCGTGTAAAGAGAGCCTCTCCCAAGGCCTCCTCGGTCTGTCTCAGATGCGCCTCATAGTCGCGCTTTTCAGAGGGGGTAAGGGGCGAGCCATGAGAAAATGTCTTTTTCGCGGCAGCGAAGAGACGCGCCGCCCTCTCGTACCGACCCGAAGCCGCTTCCAACTCGGCAAAAGCCAGTAGAGACCATCCAAATCCGTGCTTGTCGCCGATCTGGCGCCGCAAAAGAAGGCTCTCCTGGGCAAAGGCGCGTGCCTTGACTAGGTCGCCTTGTTTACGGGCATAGATTCCCAGGTTGTTGATGGCCGAGGCAAGCGCGTGCTGATTGGACAAACGCTCCCATGCCCTCCTAACCTCCCAAGTGATCGCCTCGGCCTTGACATAGTTGCCCTCCTCCTGAGCCACGGTGGCCAGATAGCCCAAGTACGCCGCTTTCAACTCCTGATCGTCCGATTGGCGGCTTATCTCATAGGCTTCCTCCAGCAGCACCCGCGCCTTTTCAATTTGATCGAGATAGATTAGTGCCGCCCCGTAGTTGGCCAAAGCGGTTGCGGTATAGGAAGCATGTTGAAGCGCTCGAGCTTCCGCGACAGCTTTCTCAAAGTAGGTCGGCATCTCGATAGAGTTGCCCGCAGCCCAGCACTGTGCCCCCGCGCTGAGATAGGCCCTGTAGCGCTCGCCGGAAGGCGGTGCCTCCTTCGCATGGTCTAGCGCCGCTTTTAGGTAGGTTAAACTCTCACTCAAGTACCCACGCACGAGCCAGAAACGTTGCAAAGCGTTGACCAATCGCAACTCATCGGCCACGTTCTTCTGCTGAACGCACCATGCAAGCGCAGCGCGAAAGTTGGCGTGTTCGGCCTCAAACTGCGAGAGTGTTTCCGCCGTGCGTTCATCGTAAAGCCCATCTAAATGGGACAGCGCAAAATGTAGAAACCACTCCCTATGCCGGTCGCGTAAACGCTCCATCTCGGACAGGGCGATAAACTTCTCCCAAGCGTATTCGCGGAGGGTCTCCAACATGCGGAATCGTGTGGCACGCTCTGAGGCGTCGCATATCAGTAACGATTTGGCCACCAAAGAGTTCAAAAGCTCCCAAGTTTGGGGATTGTCATCCACGATCTGCGTGATGGCCTCGAACGTCGCCCCTCCCTCAAAAACGGCTAACCGACAAAAAAGCAACTTTTCCTGCTCGTCGAGCAGTTCATAGCTCCAGTCAATGAGGGCGCGAAGCGTCTGCTGGCGCGGTAAAGCCACACGACTGCCACGGCTGAGGAGATGTAAACGCTGCTGAATGCGCTCTGCGAGATGAGCGACGGAGAGAATGTTGAGACGTGCCGCGGCCAGCTCAAGGGCGAGAGGAATGCCATCCACCTGCTGACAAATAGAGACGACATGAGCAGCGTTTGAGGGCTGAAGGTGAAAGTCGGGCCGAACCCGCCAGGCCAATTCCACAAAGAGGCGCACCGCATCGTATCGAAGCAGCCGATCGAACGACACGTCCGCATCCTCCGGCAGAGAGAGCGGAGAGAGAGGGTAAACCTGCTCTTCGGTAAGACCCAGAGGCTGACGGCTCGTGGCTAAAAAAACGACTTGGGGACAATGGGCGAGAATCCATGAGACCGCCTCCAAGGCGGCGGTGCTGCCCTCAGCACATTTCCCCTCCGTGCCGGCGGTGAGGAGGTGCTCGCAGTTATCTAAAATCACCAGCAGGCGTAAGGGGCGGAGGTAGTCGCACAACACATCTTGAAGTCGCCTGTCTGCCTCCTCTTGGATGCCGAACACACGCGCGATGGCATGGAGCACAAGTTCGGGCGTTTTGAGCGTTGCCAGCTCCACAAGCCACACGCCGTCCGAAAAATCGTCTAGCAAACCGGCCCCCACCTGTAAGGAAAGGCGCGTTTTGCCCACGCCGCCCGGCCCTATCAACGTAAGTAAGCGGCAAGAGGACTGCGGAAGGGGTCGAAGTCGCCGTTGAATCTCCTCCAGCTCGCGCTCGCGCCCTATGAAGGAGGTAAGCTGGACAGGCAGATTCGTCTTTTGCGCTCCCAACGAGGCCAAAGGGGGAAACTGCGCAGGCAAGCGCGGATGGCAAAGTTGGAACAACGGTTCCGGCTGGCCTAGGTCCTTCAGGCGATGCAGCCCCAAATCTTGCAGGCTCACCCCGTCGGGCAAGGGAGACCCCTGCAAACGCTCTTGTATCGCGTGGGTCAGGAGAATCTGTTCGCCGAAAGCCAGCGACACAAGCAGCGCTCCCCGCGAAAGGCACGCGCCGATAAACAGCTTATTTTGACAATACACCGTGCCCCAATGCAAAGCCATCCGCACGCGGATGGGCAACAATGGGGCTGTATCGCTCGATTCGGTAAAGCGTTTCGCGTTTTCTACAAAGGCGATTTGGGCTTCTAGGGCGGCGTTTACGGCCTGAAGCGGATGTTCAAAAGCAGCCCGAAACGAATCGCCCTCACGCAATAACACATGGCCCTGGTGACGCTCGATGACCTCGTTTAAAACCGCGTCGTGCCAGGCCAGGCTACGCTCCATCGCAGTGGGGTGCTGCTCCCAAAGCGCACTGCTTTTCTCTATATCGGTGAAGAGAAAAGCTAAATGGCAATAACCTTCACTCTCCATGCCCTAAGCCGGCTCTTCGATAATTTCCTTCCCGTCCCAACTGATCATCTCCTCCCCATTCGGCCCGGTCTGAATATGCACCGGTCGTTTCCAAATTTGGTAGATGTAGCGGAGTGTTCGGCGCGCATAGTCTTTATCGAGCGGTTTGCCGTCATAGTGGTGTTTCAGGAGCAGTTCACCACGCCGCTGGTAGTCTCCATCCTCCACGGTAATCACGGGAATGCCAAAATTGGTCATACTGTCCAGCAGAGTATCGCGAACCTTGCGCCAGTCCGTTTCCTGAACCACCCACACGAGTTCCCCGTTGATCTCCTCTTGTTTATAGGTGTAGAGGTCTAAGCGTTTGACAAGCCCCTCGGTGAGATATTTCCGCAGGAAAGAGGTGTCGCACTCAAGCTGGCGCACCTCAAATATCTTCTTGAGACCTTCGCCTTGAGGACGTGGCAGGGGTTCGTCTCGCCAATCCGTTTCCGGATAGTCGGGGTCTGGCTCGCCGTTCCAGCGTCGCTCGATGTCCTTAAAAATAGTATAGCCCACATAGTACGGGTTCAGCGACATACGCGAACCGGGCGACAGCACCGCAGAGTGCATGCGGCGAAACTCAAAATGCTCCTCTGGAGTGAGATCGATCTCGGAAAGGATTCGTTCATGCCAGTAGGAAGCCCATCCCTCGTTCATGATTTTGGTGCGCATTTGGGGAACAAAGTAGAGCATCTCCTCACGGATCATGCTCAAAATATCGCGCTGCCACCGCTCAAGTTCCGGCGCATAGTCGCGAAGGAAGCCGAGCAAATCATAATCAGGTTCGGGAGGAATACGTCGAGCAGGAGCAGGCTCGGGCTGAAGCGATCGCTCCTCACCAATAACCCACAGATCGTCGAATTCGGTGGCATGCCGCGTAGGGTGACGTCGCTCCTGTTCATACTCTTCTGGAGTTTTACGATGGAAAGGCGCCGTGGCATGAATGTCAAAGTGATACTCAATGGAGAGCACCGCATCCAGAAACTCCTCCACCACCAACGGGCCGTACTCTTCTTCATAGCGACGTATGCGGTTTGAGTGCAAGCGCACCTTCTCGATCATCTTGCGATCGGTCTGTTCAAAGTAGACGTTGTTCTTAAAAAAGTCGTTGTGGCCGAGCACGTGGGCCACAACAAACTTATGGGCGAGCATGGAGTTGCTCTCTAATAAAAAGGCTTGGCAGGGATCGGTGTTGAAGACGATCTCATAGATTTTGGCCATGCCATACTCGTACATGGTTTTTTGAATATGGTAGTCACGGCCAAAAGTCCAGTGCGAAAAACGAGCCGGCAGCCCATAGCTTCCAAGTTCATAGATAACGTGGTCGGGCACCACTTCAAAATGCACCGGATAGAAATCCAGTCCAAGCTCCGCCGCTTTCTGGGTAATGATATCTATCCATTTTTCCAGCTCGGCACGCTCTGCGCGATCCATAGACGTTTCCCTTTCTCCTCACAAGGGCAAAGCTGTTGAGTAGCCTATGTCCTTATGTATCCCTACGCAAAAAAGGATATTATCATTTTCGGAAGTTCAATAGCCCACTTTGCATCTTTTCTGCCATACAACCCAACTAGCGCGGCACGCGCACGGTAGCAATAATCCCTTGCCCATCGGGAGCGTTCTCAAGATTGAAGGTGCCATTGAGGTCACCCCGCACCAAGGTCTCCACAATGGAGAGACCAAGGCTGTCCTCCGCCCGAATACTGAAGCCAGGCGGAAGCGGCTCGCCATCGTTTGTAACGCGTAGCAGCAGACAGTCGGGCTGCTCCTGCAACAAAATCTCAATGCGCCCCTCGTGGATGTTCTTAAAGCCGTGCTCCACCGCATTTTGAACAAGCTCATTGAGCACGAGGGCCATGGAGGTGGCCTTGTTCAACGGCAGCAGAAAATCGTCGCCTTCCACTTGAGAGTGGATGATCTTGCCCGGTGGCACCACGCTCTGTTTGGTGGCATTAAGGATGGACTCGGCCACCTTCTTGATGCTTACCGTGTCGAGATCGCGAGAGAGCAGTTCGTGCACACTGGAGATGGCGAGGATGCGAGAGAGCGTGTCGTTGAGAGCGTCCTCCACGGTGGTGTATTTGGAGTAGCGCATTTCCAGGCGAACGAGGCTGGCGATCTGCTGCAGGTTGTTTTTTACACGATGGTGCATCTCCTGGATGACGGCGGAGCGCACAAGCAGCTTGGCATGTTCCACCGCGAGGGCTGCCTGTGTGGCCAGCGCCTGAAGAATGGCCAACTCCTCCTTTGTAAAAACATGCTCTTTGGCCGTATAGCAGTTGAGGACGCCGATAACGTTGCCCTGCAGCATCATCGGCACGCTGGCCAAGGAGACAACACCCGCCTTTTGCGCGATCTCCGGCGAGGCATAGTCGGGACTTTGTTGTACATTCAGCACGGTAAGAATGCGTTTTTCGGCCACGGCCTTCCCGGCAATGCTCTCGCCCACCTTCAGGTTCGGTTTGCCGATATACTCCTGATTCTCCGCCTGCGTCGCCTTGATCACCAGCTCATTACGGGCGGTATCTAGGAGCATCACCGTGCATATTTTGTAGCCCATGGTGCGGGCCACCATATTCACGAAAAGATGAAGCAGCTCCTCCAGGTAGACGTTAGAGGTTATCGCCTGGCTGACTTCGGACAGCGAATGCAGTTGAACGGCATGGCGTTCCAGTTGCCGAAATCGGCGCGACCTCTCGATGGCTCCGGCCACCTGGTTTGCAATGCCCGAAAGGAGACGCACCTGGTTGCGCGTGTACTCTCGCGGGCGGCGCGTGCGCACGTTGATAACGCCCAATATCTCGCCACGCGTGACAAGAGGCACCGAAAGCATGGATTGAAACTCGCCTTCGTGCATTTCGGGGAAAAGCTTAAAGCGATGGTCTTTGTAGGCATCTTTACTGACGAGAACGGGTTTGCGCTCACGGGCGACCCAACCGGTGATGCCCTCTCCCATTTTGAGGCGTATCTTCCCCACCAGATCGCGCAGGCTCTCGTCGGCCGCCCGCAACACCAACTCCTGCCGATCTGGGTCGAACAGGTAGACCTGGCACGAATCGGTTCCGGTGATGCGGGTGGCGATATCGGCCGTGACCTTAAGCATCTCCTCAAGGTCGAACGCGGAACCGGTTGCCTCCCCTACCCGTCGCAGGGCATCGGCCTCCTCTTTTTTCTCTTCTAGCTCCGCACGCAGCTGTTCGATAAGCAGGTGCGCCTCACGCAATTGACGGTCCCGACGATCTAACTCCTCCTGCAAGAGGGTTACATCCGGGTCGTCGCTGCGTCGCAGCGCGGCAAACAGCCGGCGCGAGCGAGGCGTACGCAGCCGATAGGCTCTTTCGCGCATCAGGGCCTCCCTCCCTACATTTTCGATACGCAGCGATGACAGCAGAGGTTCATCGCGCTAAATGTTGTGGGCAATGATGATGGCCTCGGCGATCTCGCGCATGGATTTACGCGTGTTCATGCTCTGCACCTGGATGCGTCGAAAGGCCTCCTGCTCCTTCAAGCCATACTGATCCATAAGAATGCCTTTGGCGCGGTCTACCACCTTGCGCGTCTCCAGCTTCTCCTCCAAACTTGCCGCCTGCTCCTCGATCTTCTGGTAGGCCTCCCAACGGGCCACGGCCACCTCGATCTGCGGCATGAGATCGGCCTGTTTAAACGGTTTGACGAGATAGGAGTAGACACCGGCATCCTTCGCGCGATTTACGAGGTCAATTTGGCTATAGGCCGTTAGCAGAAGCACCGGCGCTATCTTCTCCTCCGTAATGACCCGTGCAGCATCTATGCCGTCCATTTCCGGCATCTTGATGTCGAGAATTACCACATCCGGCTTGAGGTTGCGGACGAGTTCCAGGGCGCGCACACCGTCGCCCGCCTCGCCTACCACCTCATAGCCGCTATCTTCCAGCATCTTTTTGAGGTCGAGCCGAATGATCGGCTCATCGTCGGCTATCACAATACGTAGTTTGCTTTCGCTCATAGGTCGCTCCTTCTAAAAGGATAATGAGGCCTTCAGGCCTAAACTAGGTTGAGAGTGGGTGCAGAAACAGGAGATGCCCAACGTCCTCCGCTCCTTAAAGGCGTTCCTTTGCCTATCCTGTAGACCTGTGGGGGTAGTGCGCACAAAGGGAAGGGAGGGGCGTAGGCCGGTAAAAGGGTTTGTGTTTCTAGATGCCTCTGCGCTGAGGAATCTAAACTGTCGGCAACGGCACGAACCATCAAAAATCAAAGGAGGCGGTCTATGCGATCAGAGCGCTCCTCAAACCGAAAAACATCGGTCTCTACTCTTATTATACCTCAATCCACCTCGATCTTAGTGAATGCAGAGGAAAGCTGCAGAGACTATCGCCAAAAGAGACTTGACGTATTTGATGGAGCATTCTATAATATAGAAAAAGCTATCGAGCCATACGCTTCTGAAAGCCGTCACGCCTGCCCGTCAGGTCAAGAACGATGGCGTTAATCGCTCAGGCGCCTCGCAAGCGATGAGCACGAGATCTCTTGTTGGAGCTTTCCTTGTCTAAGGCATCCGACGCAACCCAACTTTCTTCCGACAACGGCGTCCTTCCAACGTTGTCTCAAGAGGAAGAACGGCCGCAGCCTCTCCCTCCTCAAAAGGGAACGGGGCTTGTCCTGTTAAGTGGCCTGGGGCTTATCGGCCTCTATCTGCTCACCGCCTACTTGCCGGGCACGGAGTTCTATATTCTGCTTTCTACCCTACTGGCCCTGCCGTTAACCCTTCTGTTCGCCATCGGCCTTGTAAGTGCCTTGGCCTCGCCGAAAGCCCTTCTCATCAACAGCGTGCTCTCTTTCGCGCTCTTCCTTCCGTTACCTCTGCTCGGTGTTCTTAATACCCTTATCCCGCTTCCTAAATGGGTTTTTTTGGCCGTTGTTCCAAACCTCCTGCTTTCCCGTTTTGTGCCAGGGGCCGGCACGCTGCTGCTCATCTGGTGCGCCTGCTGCGTGGGCCACTGGCTGTCGCGCCTCGTGCGCGAGCGCAAGATGCTGCTGCCTATCTCCGTTGCGCTCGCTCTCGTGGATGTTTTCACCGTGTTTGGCGGTGGTGTCGTAACCCAAGCCACCCATGCGCCGAAAGGGCATGCCGTTCTCCAAAAAACAGCCATGGCCACGCTCACGGCAAAACTTCCCACCTCGGCTCGCGGTGCCGCCCCTATGCAACTCGCCGTTGGGTTTGCCGACTTCCTTTTTGTGGCGTTCTTTTTCGCCTGTTTCCAGCGACTCGGCATGAGCCTTCGTGCCTATCGTGCCACCATCATCGCCTTGCTCGTGGTGCTTACGGGTTATTTGGCCTTCGTTTTCCTGTTTTCAACCGATCTGCCTGCGCTGGTTCCCATCGCGGTGGTGGTCATCGCTGTCAACTGGCGTGCCTTTCGTTATAGCCGAAGCGAGCGTTTCGCTTTGCTCTATGCCGGCTTGGCCCTCGTTGTGTTTTTAGGCCTCGCCATCTACTTTCTGCACAAATAGAGAACACAAGGACGATTCAACGCACTGCACTGCCTTCAGCTGCCCATGGAGGAGAGAATGCCAAAAGAGATAACCTATGTAAACCTCTTTTCCGATCGCCCCTTCAAGGGGGATCGGGTTGCCGTGTGTCCTTTAGAGAAGTCGCCTTTAACTCCCTGGATGCAAACGGTGGCGACGGAACTAAACAGTCCTATAACGGCATTTTGCTATCAACCGGCCGGTGCAACGAACAGGCATCTTCGCTGTTTTACGCCCCTAACCCTCATGCCCTCCTGTACGCACGGCGCTTTGGCCGCAGCCCATCTGTTAGCGGATGCACGGCAGAAATCGGTGTTCCATACAGAGAATGAGGAGCTGGAGGTGCAGGTCGAAAACGGCTGGTTGGAGATGGAACTGCCGGCCCGAAAAACCGAACCGGCTCCCGCCCCACCCGCGTTGCATGTGGGGCTTGGTGTCGTGCCGATCTTTGTTGGCAAGAACAACCGAGATTATCTTGTTGCTCTATCTTCCGAGGCGGTGCTACGCGCCTTGCAGCCGGATTTTAACCTCTTGCGCGACCTCGATGCCGAGCGCATTGTGCTTACGGCGCGCGCGGAAACCAACGGATACGACTACGTTTGCCGGGCTTTTGCGCCCCACTGCAGCGAGACGGAGGAGTGTATCTCGGCGGATGCGCATGCCCTCTTGGCCCCGTTTTGGGCACAGAGGCGAAACACAAAAAGCTTGGCGGCCCTCCACGCCTCCAAACGGGAGGGCACCGTGCGCGTGCAGATGCTGCGTGATCGCATTCGGCTCTCTCTGCGCGCGGTTATCACCATGCAGGTACGACTATGTGATCAAGGGTTAGAGGAGTTGGAAGGAGAACAATAGTCATGCGATTTGGTGTATGTGCTGGGGTGGATGCCGCTCCGATCCTGGCGGAGGCGGGCTACGACTACATCGAGCTTTCCGTTGCTGCCGACCTTGCGCCGGAAACGGACGATAGCACATGGTCAGCCCACCGGCATCGAATCGAGCAGATGCCTCTGCCGGTTGAGGCGTTCAACTCGTTTGTGCGTTCGGGCAAAATTGTAGGGCCGGAGGCGGATTTCGAGCGGTTGCGCCGCTATGTGAACACCGCACTCGAACGAGCCGCCCGATTAGGGGCGGAGATCATCGTCTTTGGAAGCGGGGGCGCGCGCCATATCCCCAACGGGTTCGACCGCGCGGTCGCACGGCAGCAGATATTGGACTTCCTCCATCTCTGCGCCGACGCTTCGGAACGTACCGGCGTAAAGGTGGCCATTGAGCCGCTGAACAGGCGTGAGTGCAACGTTCTTAACCTCGTTTCCGAGGGCGCAGCGTATGCCCGGGAGGTCGCTCGGCCGGGGGTGGGCGTTCTTGCCGACACGTTTCACATGGAGTGCGAGTCGGAACCGCTCGATGCTATTCTCGCGGCTGCCGACATTCTGTTGCACGTACATACCGCCGACACGCACCGGTATGCGCCGGGGACGGGTTCCTACGACTACGAGGCTCTATTCCGTACCCTCTACCAATGCGGCTACAACAGGCGTCTTTCCATTGAGTGCGACTTTCAAGGGAAGCTGGCGACTTTGGCCGCCCCGGCCCTATCTCGTCTAAAGGCCGCTTATGCGGCGGCCTATCAGGGGAACGCACAGACTTAGGGAACTCTCCTTACTACTCGACGGTGCTGCGCTCAAGACCAGTACTGGGGTCTCCAGAAAATCGCAAGATTTTCTGGGGCAGGGCGCCTTTCCTCTTAATCAACGGTACTCCGGCGGAATCTGGCTCACGTTCTTGCAAGAGTCTTCGGGGTCGGGATAGACGTCCGTCCACAGATGTTGCATGCAGGTGGCGGCGAGTTTTAGGCGCTTGGCGTGCCCGTCGGCAAAGAGAAAGTTGATCGCCCCGTTGTGCGACTGAAAGGCCCCCAGGCCACCACGACCATCGGGGGCTGTCAAGGTGAGAAACCAGTTCCCAAGATCGGGATAGTTATAGCGCGATTCGATCACCCAAAGGAGTTGTGCCGGGGCGCTTATCTCGGCGAGGTATCGGGGGCGCACACGCGGCTCGCCGTACCAACAAGGCGGGACGGCCTCATGAAAGAAAGCCCCATTGTAGGCATACGAGGCAGGGAGCCATTGTGAACGAGGGTAGGCCCAGTTCGATTCGTCGCCCATAGTGCCGTTGAAACCGCCTTGGTACCAGGCGTAGGCGTTGGAAGGGCAGTCAAAAACCTGCAGATTTTTGATGTAAGGAGCGATCTCCCGTTTCCAGTTGATCGAACTGCCCTCAAGCTGATCGGACGGGTTCCAAAGTGGGGACGGCGCCATACACCCGCTTAAGGGATGGGTGGCGTCTGGAAGGCGGCTCATGGGGTAGGTCTCATCATAATCTTGTAGATAGAGCAGAAGCGCGGTGCCAATCTGCTTTTCGTTGGAAAGACAGCTTAGGCCCCGGGCGGCCTCGCGCGCCCGGGCAAATACCGGAAAGAGCAACGCTGCTAATAGCCCAATAATTGCCAGAACCACCAGCAGCTCGATAAGCGTAAAACCTTTCAACCGCCTAAAGCAAGGCGGGCCGCTATATGCAGTTTGTTGGTTCATTGTTGGTTCTCCTCGTTACCATTGGCCGACCAACCAACGTGAGAAGGCACGGTCAAGATCACGCGCGTTATGGATGGCAACACCGGTATATGTTGCTAGCTTTTGTAGCCCAGCTTTATGGTCGGCACCTTGCTGCAGCACCAATCCATCCTGGCAGATGGCGATGAGACCGTAGTGGGGGTCGCTTAAGGCGCCTTCGGCAAAAAGCGGGTAAACATCGTTGGGCATAGGCCAATCGTTACGAGCGTAGCCGAGCACGATGTATTGAACCGGCGCCCCCGTGAAAAGGGTTTTGTATTCGCTCGGCACCGGCGGCCATCGGTAGTAGCTGGTTTGCGTCTGCTGTTCCAGTGCTTGGGGCGTGCCGCCCCAGCTTAAGTGAGTAAAGGGATTAGGGAAGGTATAGAGATAGGGTCTA
>NZ_DATGKU010000025.1:0-5492 GCF_035294505.1 Chthonomonas sp.
CTTTCGTGACGAGATGGACCATGTGCTGCTGCTCGACATGGCCATCCACACTTTCGATGCGGCTCGCCATCTCAGCGGAGCCGACCCGGTTTCGGTGTATTGTGAGGAGTTCAACCCTTCTTGGAGTTGGTACCGTGGGGCCGCCTGCGCCAACGCCTGCTTTGAGATGACCGGGGGGTTGCGCTACACCTATCGAGGCTCTTGGTGCGCCGAGGGCCGAATGACCTCGTGGGAGGCGGAATGGCGCGCTGTGGGGCCAAAGGGCACCGCGACCTGGAACGGTCACGACCAAATAGTGGCGGAGGTGGTGGTTCAGCCGAATGGCTTTTTCTCCAAAACCGAAGAACGCACCGTACCCATCGAGCCGGAACCGGGGGGCATCGCAGGCTCGTTAAGGGATTTTCTGCGCGCCCTCGAAACCGGCTTGCCCCCTATGGGCGAGTGCCACGACAACATCAAGAGCCTTGCCATGGTGTTTGCGGCCATCGAGTCGGCCACCAAGGGGCAGCGCGTCGCGGTGACGTTTTAGCCTTTGCTTAGGGGGCCGAGCCAGGCGGATCGGTGGCCTGCGCGGCATCGAGCAGTGTGTCGCGCGGGACGCTATGCCCATCGACAAGCAGGGCATAGCCGGTGCCCTCGCGCGACCAGGCGTAAAGCACAGGGCCTTTTGAGGGCATGAGGGTATAAAACCGCTTCCGTCCTAACGCCAAGGGGCTGAGCGAGGAGCCGAATCGTCCGTGACGGGGCACAATGTAGATGCCCACCAGCCCGTGCGGGGTGCGATAGAGCAGGCGAGCGGCGGCCACACCGTCGAGGGAGACAACATCGGCCCCCAACAGTCCACCACGAGAGAGCGAAAGGTTAATGGGGGGAATGTTCGCATGAAGGCGATCGCGCAACCAAACCGCAGCGCGATCGGGGTTGGACTGCGCAAAGGCCGGTTGAACCACCTGGTGCTCCACCTGTTCAAAGTCCTGCAGGGCGGCGCGTACGGGGAAGATGTCGGGGCTGTTGAGGCGTGCCCAAACAAAACTAAAAATGGCAAGCAGCAACATGGAGAAGGCCAAGGCCGGCCGCCATGCAAAACGCGCGCGCTCGAGACGTTCTCGGCGTCTCCAGACACGTTGGGCTTCCCGCCACACATGAGGAGCCGGCTCGATGTAGCGTTGATGCACACGAAGAGCACGCAGTTGTTGACGTATCTCGGCAAAGCCTTTTGACTCCTCACGACAGAAGGAGCAGGCCTCTAGGTGCTTTTTCACCTGCTCATGGAGGTCTTCCGGTAACTCCCCATCCACATAGGCAGCGAGGAGGTCGTGCATTTCCTCGCACGAACCTTTCATCGCCTCGGCCTCATTCTCGTTGTGACTCATGGTCTTTTAATTAGCTACGTAATAGTGCGCGCTTTCTTCTAATATTTTATAACTTACGATGGCTTTCGCGCCGTTGGCTCCGTGCCGGTAAGCATCTGGCGCAGCAACGCCCGTCCTCGCGACACACGCGAACGCACCGTTCCCACGGGAATGTTCAGGGCATCCGCCGTCTCCTGATAGCTCAACTCCTCCACATCTACCAGCAGCACCGCCGTTCGGTACTCTTCCGGCAAGCTATCCAGCGCCTTTTGAAGCTTTTCGTCCAAAAGGTTCTCCGTGAGGAGGACGGCCGGGTCGCTCTGAGGCGGTGCGGGAAAATCCCATGTGCTGCCCTCCACTCCCGAATCGAAAGAGGTGGTGAGCGGCCTTCGCTTGCCGCGCTCATAATCGTTAATATAAACTCTTGTCAGAATAGTAAACAACCACGCACGAAAATTGGTTCCCTCTTGAAACTGATCGAAGCGTTCGTAGGCTCGAATCAGCGTTTCTTGGGTTATATCTTCCGCCCATTCTCGGTTGCGGGTCATTCTAAGAGCCGCCTGATAGAGTGGCTTAAACAGCGGCTTGGCCAACTGTTCGAAACGACGGCTTCGGCTTTTGCTAAAAAGGTCCATTCCCTATTGCGTTCCTGCTATCGGCCTCACGCAAGCCTATTTCCCCTGCTTCAGCTGGCGACGCCACGCCTCTATCTTCATCAGCGCCTCCATCGGGGTCATGGTGGTGATGTCAAGCGCCTCCAACTCCTCAAGAATAGGATGCGTTTCCGGTTCAAACAGAGTGAGCTGCAATTTCTGTTTGCGTTCTGGAACCTGTTGTCCGCTATCCACAATATCGCGCGTGACCCCGGCACTCCCCTTTTCGAGGCTTTTGAGTATCTCTTTTGCCCGCTCCACCACCTCCAGAGGCACACCGGCCATGCGGGCTACTTGAATGCCGTAGCTCTTATCGGTTCCACCCGGTACTAATTTTCTTAACCAAATAATATGCTCCCCTTGTTCCCGAACGGCCACCCGAAAGTTCTTCACCACCGGGTAACGATTGGCCAACTCGTTAAGATGATGGTAGTGGGTGGCAAAAAGCGTTTTGCACCCGATCTGCACAAGATATTCGGCTACCGCCCACGCGATAGAGAGACCGTCGTAGGTGCTGGTGCCGCGCCCTATCTCATCGAGGATCACGAGGCTGCGGGCGGTGGCGTTGTTCAAGATGTTGGCCGTCTCGCTCATCTCTACCATGAAGGTGGATTGGCCGCTGGCAAGCTCATCGTGTGCGCCCACGCGGGTAAAGATGCGGTCTACGATGCCGATGGAGGCCGAATCGGCGGGCACAAAGCTGCCGATTTGAGCCAGAAGAACGATCAGGGCGGTTTGGCGAAGGTAAGAGGATTTGCCGCTCATGTTGGGGCCTGTAATGATAAGCAGCCGGTTCTCCTCGTCGAGGTGGCAATCGTTGGGGATGTAGTCGCCTCCAAGGCCGATGCGCTCTATTACGGGATGGCGTCCGCCGAGAATATGGATCGAGTCCCCATCATGCACCTCCGGGCGCACATAACGGTGGCGCACGGCCGTTTCGGCAAAACTTGCCAGTACATCCAGCTCGGCCACCGCGCGCGCCACGGCCAGCACTTCGGGAGCCGCCTCTCCAACCCGCTCCCGCACCCCTAGAAACAGCTCGTACTCCAGCTCTATCGCCTTTTCGTCGGCCCCCAACACAAGCGCCTCGTACTCTTTGAGTTCAGGGGTGATGTAGCGCTCGGCATTCGCCGTGGTCTGCTTGCGGAGGTAGTTGCTGGGCACTTTGGAGAGGTTGGCCTTGGTCACCTCGATGTAGTAGCCGAATACGGCGTTGTAGCCGACTTTCAGCGAAGCGATGCCGGTGCGTTCCCGCTCGGTGGCCTCTAAGTTGGCGATATAGGCTTTCGCATCGGCGGAGACGGAGCGTAGTTTATCCAGCTCCGCATGATAGCCGGGGCGAATAAGCCCTCCCTCGCGCAGGCCGGCCGGGGGGTCGTCTTGAATAGCGCGGCCGATCCGCTCCACGATGTCGAGCGGGCAAGCGAGGCGCGAGGCCAGATCGCGCAGTTTCTCACTGCGCGCACCGGCGAGCGTGGTGGCGATGTTCGGCAGCCGAAGCAGCGCGTTGCGCAAGGCCACCAGGTCGCGGGCATTGGCCAGCCCGGCCGCAGCACGGCTTACAAGGCGCTCGATGTCGCCCATCCCTCTCAGAAGGTCGCGCAGGTCTCCTCGGCGAATGGGGTCACGCGCCAGCTCCTCCACGGCCTCTTGGCGCCGTTGAATGCGCCCCACATCCAGCAGCGGCTCCTCGATCCACCGTTTCAGCAGGCGTCCCCCCATGGGGGTGAGGGTCTCGTCCAGAACGCCCAGCAACGTGCGCTGCTTGCCACCCTCGCCCATGGGCGCGGTAAGCTCAAGATGACGCCGTGCTGCCGAGTCTAACGTCATAAACTCCTCGGTGGAGTAGGTGGCGAGGCTGCGAATGTGCGCCAGTGCCCCCATCTGGGTTTGGCGAAGGTAGCGCAAAATAAGCGCGCAGGCATCTATGCCCGCAGTATACTCCTCGCAGCCGAAACCGCGCAGCGACTGGGTTTGAAAATGGGCCAACAACAGGCGCCGACTGTCCGCGCCGGTGGAGCGCTGCGTTCCTTCGGAGGACGGCACAACGGTCACCGAACCGGTGCAGGTGGCCTTAATGGCCTCGATCAGCTCCGCATCCACCCCCTCCGGCACCAAAATCTCCGCCGGCTCAAGACGCGCGATCTCCTCAAGAAGCCGCTCTTTGCGGCGCTCTCCTTCGATCTCGGTGGTAAGAAACTCACCCGTAGAGACATCCACCACGCCCACCCCGGCCACCGGGTCGCCGATGACGGCCGCCACAAGGTAGTTGTTGCTGCGCGAATCGAGCATGGCGTCTTCAAGCACGGTGCCGGGGGTAACCACGCGCGTGACCTTGCGTTTCACCAGCCCTTTGGCAAATCGGGGGTCTTCTATCTGATCCATGAGAGCCACACGATAGCCGCGCGCAATGAGCCGAGCGATGTAGCGTTCCACCGCATGATAGGGCACGCCGGCCATGGGCACCCGTACGCCCCCGTCATCACGGCCGGTGAGGGCGATCTGCAGCTCACGCGCAACGGTCTCTGCGTCCTCTCCGTAGGCCTCGAAGAAGTCGCCCACACGCATCAGCAAAATGACGCCCGGGCGCTCGTTACGGGTAGCAAAATACTGTTTTAACAGCGGCGTGCGTCCTGCGTAGTTCGACGGGAACGGTTCCCCCATCGCTTTTTCCGAAGCAGGCAAAGCATTTGAGTCCGACATGTTGCGTATTCTACTTATTCGCAAGGAAAACGTCAAGGTAGGAGCGCGGATGCAGGCTTTTGCCGATGAATAGGCTTTCAAAAACTTGACAATCGGATGCAGGTGCGTTACAATGATAGTGTGATCGGTTTTGGAGCACTTTTTCTATAAGGCATAAGGGTGCTATTATCCTAATCGAGCTGCTTTAACCAACGCTTCTCTCGCACTTGCCGGAGGTCTCCGTTCCGAATCGGAACCCCGCAAGAGGATTGAACAAGGAGGAACGATTATGCAGGATCCGGAACTGCTTTCCCATCTTCGTGAGAAGAGCAAGGAAAGACCGCTAACGCGACGTGAGTTCATGCGCGCTCTCACGGTTGCAACCGCTGCCGGCCCTGGCCTCATTTCGGCCACGCTCTCCGGCATCTCCCTCACCCGCAGCCAGCGCGCCGAGGCTGCAGAGGCCATTGTAGCCGCCTTCGGCAAGCTGCCGAAACGCCCCTTCGGCACCCGACTCGGCCACATGATGGTGACCCCCGTCTGTATCTGCTACGACTGGAACCCAGAGCTTTTTGCCCCGGCGCTCGCCTTAGGCATCAACTTCATTCACAAAGCGGGCTACTGGGGGCAGAACATCCCCGATGTCATTAAGAGGCTGCCACGTGAGTCGTTCTATTGCGACATCACCGTAGACAATACCCCCGATCATCCCGACGACTACGACCGAGCCTACAACCAGGTGGTTTCGTCGCTCGAGCAGAATGGGCTAAAGTACTACGATATTTTCCGTGCCCACTTTGGCTGG
>NZ_DATGKU010000026.1:0-2061 GCF_035294505.1 Chthonomonas sp.
GGCAGGTCAGGGTGCGCTTTCCGAAGGGGCTGGTAGGTCGCCTGGTGCAGTCGGGTTCCGTTGCGCTCGTTCTGCTCCCATCCGTAAGTGCATACGGCGTTGAAGCAGTCTGTAAACTGCAAGAGCGTTTCCTGTAGAGCCTTTTGGGTGGCGGGGTCTACATGCAGTTTCAGGCACAACGTGACTTTCACTGCCTTGCCCTTCTTTTGGATAATCTTTGTTTATCGAGGGTATTATATCATGAATACTCTGGGTTCACCACCTAAATCGGAAAGGAGTGCAAGGAGTTATTTTGACGCCCCGATTGCTGAAACAATCGGGCTGATGCGGCTAGCAATTCCTCCTCTGCGCAAACGCAGGGGGTCTCCTTGCTATGTTTTTATAAGCGTTAGACGCAGGCACAATATTACGTAAGGTTATTTTAATCCGAGCAAGAAAACAAGAGGGCCTACCACGGACATCCTAATTGCATGGAGAACATGATGCGAGGGGAACGAACCCCCGACGCTCTCTCTAGAGCCTTGGCCGAACCTTCACGGCGCGCCATTCTAGAGAGCCTTCAGTTCGGACGCCGCACGGTAACGGAGCTTGTGCAAGCGACCGGCTTGAAACAACCGAATGTGTCCAACCATTTGGCAAAGATGCGCCAACAAGGGCTTGTAAAGGCGGAACGGATGGGCCGATTTGTCTACTACTCCCTCGCCATGCCCTTCGCCGACGTGCTTCTTCGTATGCATGAGATCGCCGCCTCCGCAACCCCAACCCCCAAAACCCCTGTTCCAAGCTCCTCGCCGGAGGCCTCCGCTATGAAACCGTCTACTCCAGAGCAAGTCGCCTCGTGGCGCCAAACCCTCCTCGATGCGCTGTTGCAAGGAGATGAATCCACCGCGGTCATCCTCATTAACTCGATGCTCGCCCAGGGCGTCGCAATGCCCTTTATCTATGAGGAAATCTTTCAGTTTTGCTTACAAAGCATCGGGGAGATGTACCAACAGGAGCTAACCGATGAAGCGCATGAGCACCTCGCTTCGGCCATCGTCGAGCGGCTCATGGCTCGGATCGCCCAATTCTACACCCCCATCGCCCTTGTTGGATGCCGCGCCGTGTTGGGCTGCGTTGCAGGGAATTGGCATCAGCTTGGCCTACGCATGATCGCCGATGGCCTACACGCCCTCGGATGGGAAACCCTCTTTTTAGGGGCAAACGTTCCCACCCCCAGTTTCGTGGAGATCGTGCGTTCGGCCAAACCGAACCTTGTGGTGGTCTCCGTCGCCATGCAGGAGCAGTGGGAGGAGGCTCAGCGCCTATTACAACATCTCAAAGAGCTGCGTCAACATCATTCGTTTCTTATCGCCGTAGGCGGCCACTATATTGACGACCACCCCGAGCGCGTGCCGCATGAAGAGGGCTTTCTCACGGCCCCTACCCTCTCGCGCTTTTTAGAGTACATCCGTGCCCGCTGGCCGAAAGGCTGTTATGAAGAGAAAGAGGAACCTTTCGACGGCAACAACGCATTATGACATCGTCCTTCGGGAACCTTTATCCCTCCCTCCATAAGTACTATGAGTAAAGAACATTGGCGTTTGAACAAATTGGGCAAATAGGCAGTCAGAAGAACCGTCGCCTCGTTGATTTTGGGCGCAGCGCATCTCAATGAGAACGTATATTGATCTAAAGGCCAAAAACCCATAATATGTTGTAAGGGTAACGTCCTCGCCCACCTATAGGGGATTATGATATAATCCGTTGAGGAGGACTGCAAAGGCCTGTATCGAAGAGCAGAAGCTCGAATAACAGGGTCGTTTTGACAATCTAGTCCCTTCGGCGTGCGGTTACTCGCACCGATGGGGCTTTTCGCTTTAAGGGGTAATTGCCCTCAAATCGAAAACAGAACAACTTATCACGAAAACTCAAATAATCCGTTTGCATACTGTAAGGCAGACAGCAGGAGGCTGTATGAAGATGACAGGCACAAGCACCACCGACTTCCTGAAAAGGATGTCTGAACAACGTGCCCATGAACGCGAATTGGCGTGGGAAGGGACCTTTGCCGACTATCTC
>NZ_DATGKU010000027.1:0-14898 GCF_035294505.1 Chthonomonas sp.
GAAGGAGTGAAGAATGTCTAAGCGCATCTATGTGGGAGGCCTGCCCTATTCCGCCACCGAGCGGGATGTGGAGGCTCTCTTCTCGTCAGCAGGTACGGTGAAAGAGGTGACCTTGGTGTCGGACCGCTACACCGGGCAGGCAAAAGGTTTCGGCTTCGTGGAGATGAGCACCGATGCCGAGGCCGATGCGGCCATCAATATGCTGAATGGTACGACCATGGGCGGAAGAACGTTGACCGTTAACGAGGCTCGTCCGCGCCCCGCACGTCGCTACTAGACCCGAGACTCACAAGAACACGCCCTCCTCTTCAATGAAGAGGAGGGCGTTGTTTTATGCTTCGTTTAATTCCTGTGCAAGCCAGTGCACCGCCTCGGCCCGATGCACCCCTCTCGGCATTTCTTGTGCCGGCAAACCCAACAAAGCACGCCAACTGCCCCAATCCTCAGGCTGCATCGGCTCCTTCGGGCGGAAGAGCAGGTCGGTCTCTTTGCCGAGCCCTATTCCTCGGCAGGCTAATCGCTGTAGGGCATAGAAAGAGGGATGGTGCGGCGGTACATCGGTATACCAATGCAGCACAAGCCCCTCTTCCAGCAGCTTTGCCTGGAAATTGGCGAGCGCCGATGGAACAGAGTAGATTTCACGTGGTGTGGCGTTGGTGGCGAAGCAGTATGCGACGAGGATGCCGGCGGCCTCACCGATGCACCATTCGACGGGGTGTAGGCGGTAGGCACCGTTGGTAAGATGTGTCAGACCCGCGTTTTTGCCGGCGGGTAAAAGATTTTCCCAACGTCTTGGGATGAGAATACGCAAAGGTATTTGAAACGGACGGGTAGGAACATAGGCGGAGGGTTCCCCATGGGCATTTTGGTGGATATCGAGCGCGTAGTGGCCGATGCCGATGGTATCCGGCATGAAGACCGCTCGCGCTTGCTCCCCCCGGCAGATATGCCCTTGAAAATCGCGCACCACGATATCCTGCTCGCGCACGGTATCCACCGATAAAATGCGCCGGGACTCTCGAATGTAGGGACTGGGAGCGCAGCCGTCTTCGGTGTCGAAGTAGTCCTTTCGTAGGCGAAACTCCGGGTAGCCATGCCGGGTGGGGTCATCCTCACGAGGACACTCGTTTTGGAGCCAATAGAGATAACCGATAGAGGCTCGGCGTGCGCGCGCAAGCGTGCAGCGTATCTGGTTCTCATCTCCGGCATTGGCGCCGATGATGTTGCCGCCGTAGAAGTCGTTGCTGGCCGTGTTGATCATGGAGACATCGTGGGGAATACGGGGATCGTCGAAGTTTTCTGCCGCAAGAATTCGCCGGTAGCTCCACCAGGGGTAGTTGCCGCTGAAAAGTCCGGTGATGGCTCCATCCACCAGGCTGTACTTCTGAAGTTGTTTCAGCTCTTCATAGTCGGGCGGAGGCGCAATACGGTTCTGTTCCCTTGTCTCGGGAGACCATTCGATGGGAAATGGGAAGGTGAAAGGCTGGACCCAGTCGGGGCGCGGGCTAGGAGGAGCATCCGGCTCGCCCGTTTGTTCTCGGCTTTCTGCGCCAACGACCCAGTCTACCCCCTCTTTTCCGCAAAGTGGAAGTAAATCTCCCGTGTCGGTGGCATCGAGCACGTAATGTGGGCGAAATGCCCATGTCTTCCCCTCAACGGAGAAGATAATCCGGTCGAGCCTACGCCCATCTGCGCTCATCTCACACTGAAGGCAATGACCGTTCAGCAGAATATGGAGGCTGCCGTTCTCTTCGAGGGAATGAAGGCGCTCGTAAAGTATTCGATGGCCTACTTTAGGTTCAAACGAGAGCCTACTGACCCAACACCGTCCGGGGTTAAAGGGATCCATGGCCTTGCCGATGGGGCTGAGTTTGTAGAGGGTTCGATAGTAGTCTCGGATAGAGGCACGGAACCAGGCGTATCTACGGGAGGGAGGAAAGGTCTCGATATAGGCATTCTCATCGGGGGTAGAGACGCCCTGTGCCGTCAGTTGCCCGCCGATCCAGGTGGTAGGCTCGACGAGCCAGGTATCTAAACCGCATTCTGCGGCGGCCATTGCCGCAGCCGTTCCACCGGTGCTTGCACCGACGATGAGGAGGTCGCACTCTTGCACTTCCATAGGCTATCCCCTTTTAGATAGGAGCACGTGGTTGGGTACTTTTGCGATGTGATTGGGAGTATGTTCGTGGAGAACGCCTGCCTTTAGTAGGGCGAGAATCAGCACCCCTAGGAGGATACGATAGCCGATGAAAATAAAGGTGTTGTGGAAACGCATGTAGCCCATAAACCATTTTGTGACGATGTAGGCAAAGATGCCTGCTACCAGCGCAGCGAAAAGGAACATTCCTAACTCTGCAAACGTGGGGGGGCCGACATGAAACGGCATAAGCCGATGGGCCTCGTTGGGGGAAAATGCGGAGGGTTTAAACACAAAGAGAGCCGTTTTGCTCAGCTTATAGAGGCCGGCTGCGGTGATGGCAGGAATGGAGAGGAGGAAGCTGAAGTGGGTGGCGCTTTCGTGGTCGAGATCGCGAAAAAGCCCTGCGGTAATGGTGGTTCCGGAGCGAGAGGCGCCTGGAACGAGGGCAAGCACTTGGGCCCACCCAATGACCTGGCTATCGAGGAAACTAAGGTGCTCCAAGTCCTTCTTGCGTTTACCTACAATCTCTGCTGCCAACATGATGACTGCCAGCACAATAAGGGCAACGGCTACCACATCGAATCGTCGGAAGGTGGTGTCAATCTTCTTTTCCAACAATAGACCGAAAATGGCCAAGGGAAGGGTGCCAAAGACGACATACCAGCCCAAGCGTGCATCGGTGTCGTTAGGGGGAATATTGAAGGGAGAGCGTGTGCGCGCGATGCCGCGTAGGTAACGCACGATGTCGGCCCAAAAGTAGACGATAATGGCCACAATGGGGCCGAGCTGTACGACCGCAGAGAAGGCGGAGCCAACATCATGGCCCAACATCAGTCGGGATGCGATGTCCATGTGTGCCGTGCTGCTGACGGGCAGGAATTCGGTGAGGCCCTGTAGCAAGCCGAGTAACGCAGCTTGCAGCCAGTTCATACCGTATATCATCCTCTCAATTTGATTTTCCATCAAAGTATACCGAAGAGTTTAGCCTCATCCTCGCCTTCTTGCCCTAATCTTAGACAATTCTAAGTTCCCGGCAGACGGTGGCGCCTGCCGGCTTATTTCAGAGGTAAGCGAAAGAGGGCGGCAAAGGGATTTGCCACCCTCTTGATGTTTTGGATGTGCCGACTTGCGGCCTTAGTGTAGGGGCTTATGGCACGTTTATTTTGAAGGTTCCTCCGAAGCTGCCGTTGTAGAAGGTTCCTTTTATTAACAGTACCGCCGGCCCAGAGACGACGTTGGATGGGAAGAACAGGGTGACCGAGGTGCTAGAGCCGGGAGGCAAGTTCCCCACGAAGATCGGCAAGGGGTTGAGGGGAGAGAAAGCGGCTTTGTTCTTATCGGTCAATTGAACTGCAGGTAGCTTGGTGTTATATGCCGTCCCGTTGCCTACGTTGGAAACGAAAAGGGAGACAAGAACCCCTTTCTCCGGATGGGAGGCCGGGACGTAACCCCGTATTACCCTTCGAACCAAAAGCCGGATACGAGGTGTTCCGCCTCGAGGAAGCACGAAGCACGGATCGGGTGGAAGGGTGACGACTCCGGTGTTAGGATCGTAGATTTGCACCGGATTCGTGCCCGGCACCGCCAGCAGGGCGGCCGGAATCATAACCAACATTTGGGTGCCGTCATCCGAGACTGCTTCCGGCTGAATGGGGATGTTATCCCACAGTAAAACGTCATTTTGAGCAAAGCCGGAGCCGACTGCGACGAGAGGAGAGGTGTCGGAACCGGCAAAGAACATGTTAGGCGAGATGAAGTTGAGCTTTGGCCCGATACGATAGACATTTCCCGAATCTCTATCTCTCAGAAACTCGCATTCGCCGTAGAGGCAGCCATCGCTGCCTTGAATTAACGCTTCTGGATCGGCACCGTCCGGCCCTGTTAGAGCGAAGTAATGAAGGATGTCGAAGGATATCCCATAAGGGTCGAGCGCAAAGGTCACGCCTCCACTATATGTGCCCCCGGATACCGTCGTGCCGAAGAGGTTACCATTTACCCCTTGAATGAGGTGTGTAGGGAAAGCCCCGTCGGAACCCGTGAAGTTATGGAGAATAGTCGGCCCCGGAATGGTGATGAACTTGAAAACGGTACCCTTGCCGTTAGCCCCGCCATACTTCGTCGTTCCATACAAATAGCCATCGCTGCCTTGCAGAAGGCATGTTGGTCCTGCTCCATCGCTGTTATCCCCATTGGCATCGAGGGGGGAGAATGCATAGAACAGACTGAAGAAACCGGTAAAATCACTCAACAGAATGGTGCCACTTCCGTATTCTCCGCCGGAGGCCATTGTTATGAGAAGGAAACCGTTGCTTGTTTGGCTTATGCTTGTGGGGTAGTTCCCACTGTAGTTCTGACCGGTGGAGGTCAGAGGATCAAAGTTAAACCGAACGGAAATGGAGGAGCCGTATGGATAGTATTCGAAGACGACACCGGTGTTGTTCATTCCGCCAGATATTGTGGTCCCGTAGATCGTCCCGTCTTGGCCAAAAAGCACATGGTTAGGATTGGCTCCTTCGGTGCCGGTAAAGAGATGGCGAACCTGGAAGTTGGAGCCGTCGGTGTTTAGTTGGAAAAGCACGCCCAAACCCGAAGGCGTTATAGGCGTAAAGCCTATCCCCCCATACTGGGTGGTGCCGTAGAGGGTTCCATCAGGAGCCTGGACGAGGCTATTGGGTGCCTCGCCATCTAGACCGACGAAGCTATGGATCACCTGAAAGCTAGAACCGTCAATGTTCATTTTGAACACGACTCCATATCCGGGAAGCCCTCCGAACTCTGCAGTGCCGTAAAGCATCCCATCCTGTCCTTGCAGCAGGCTCGACGGCACAAGGCCATCGTAGTTTGGGGGAACGCTACCGAACTGGTGAAGAGTGACGGCAGGCATGGGAATGGCTCGTGCCATCTGTGGGCTTCCGAAAAGCCCAAATAGCAGGATGGCGACCATGCTCAAAAGGAAGCAAAGCGTTCGACGGTGCTTAGCCTGGGTTGTCTGCCCTTTCTTTATCCTATTGGGCATTTTAACCTCATAGGATGCTAACGTAGTCAGAGAGCTGTTAAAATTAGCTAGCCCTCCTGTCTCATTTGCAGTGCTCCGATGAGGAGCCTCTTCGCCGCCCCTAAAGGGCAGGTGGTTCTGTGCATGCATCTGTTTCCTCCTTAGCGAACGAGTTAAACGGTTATTTGTTTGAATAGATAGTGTTTGAAGACAAGTAATGTCGTAAATAGCCATCACAAGTCTCTATACAATATTATATCACGATTTATCTGGGTCTGCAATAGGCAGCTAGTTGGTAAGCTGCGACGATCCCGGTGTCGATCTTTTGGAAGGGGACGTCGAGTGGAGATCGCCATATTTGGAAAAAGAGAGACTTCGATATTGCTTTTTTTGAGTAAAACCTAGCTGCAGATGCTATGCTAGCCAAAAATTTGACATAGCAATGCATGTAAAGGCATAATCTATAGAGACAGCCCATTCTTTTTTTGTAACTTTTCTGCGTCGAATGTCTCAAACTACTTAGCACCATCATCGGCAGACGTCGTGAACGCGCTGCAAGCAGGAAAAGAAGAATGGGGCGTAGAATAGAGCAAAAAAACGAGAGGAGAATTGACGTGTATCTCACAAGTCGTGTTCTCTTTGCGAGCTTTGTGGGTGCGAGTACCATAGGACTAGGATGCCTATGCATTGCCGCTCCGCCAAAGAAAAAACCACATCCGGCACCTAACGCTGGCAAGGTGAGTTATTTTCATCAAATTCGCCCCATTCTCATGGCGAAATGCCTGCCATGCCATAGTGCGGCTAATCATGCCGGAATGCTCGACGTCACAAGCTACGCAGCGCTCTTGAAGGGAGGAGCACACGGGCCGGCCTTCGTAAAAGGGAAGCCGGCGAAGAGCCTGCTTGTAGGGTATTTGCACGGCAAACCCATGCTGATGCCTAAAGGTGGGCCTCCTCTGCCCAAGGAGCAGATAGCGCTTATTGAGAAGTGGATAGCTCAAGGAGCTGTGGATGATACGCCTAAGCCTCATAGCAAGGCTTCGCCAAAGGAGTCGCATCGCTGAGCGAGAAAGCGCCATGATACGAACCCGCATTGTGTGTTATATAACATCGTTTATCGTCCTATTCGGTGGGGCAGGGCTGGTATGGCTCTGCCTTGCCGTGCCTCCGAGACCCCATGCTGCAAAGCCTGCCGTTATGAACCGCAATGATGGCAAGGTGAGCTTCTATCATCAGATTAAACCAATCTTGCAGGCGAAGTGCCAAGGGTGTCATCAGCCGAACGTGCGTAGCGGCCACCTGATGCTGATCTCCTATGCCGATTTTTTGAAGGGAGGCGCACACGGGCCGGCTTTTGTGAAGGGGCATCCGGAAAAGAGTCTGGTAATCGGTTATTTGGAGGGAAAGCCGGAGCTAATGCCTCAAGGGGGCCCGCCGCTTTCTAAGGCTGAAATCGATCTGTTCAAACGGTGGATCGCCCAAGGCGCCGTGGACGATACTCCGGCAGAGCATTCCGCCTACGATGCCGCCCACCCGCCGGTGTATACCTCCTCGCCAGTCATCAGCGCCATTGCGTTTAGTCCCGATGGAAAGACGTTAGCTGTTTCGGGCTACCATGAGGTGTTATTACTAAACTCCGATAATGGGACTTTAGAGGCGCGCCTGGTGGGAGATGCTCAGCGCATTCAGTCGCTCGTGTTCACGAAAGACGGAAAGATGCTGATCGCAGTAGGTGGATCGCCGGCGCGTTTTGGTGAGATACAGTTTTGGGATGTGCCGAATCACAAACGGCTCAATTCTGTGCGCGCTACCTACGACACCTTGTTCGGTGCCTCCTTATCGCCGGACGATAAAGAGCTTGCGTTTGGGGGCGCGGATAATACTGTGCGGGTAGTGAGCGTGCCGGATGGCAAGCAGATCATGGTGCTGGAAAACGATACGGACTGGGTATTCGGTACCGTTTTTTCGCGCGATGGGAAATATGTGGTGAGCGCAAGCCGAGACGAAGCACTGAAGCTAACCCAGGTAGAGACCGGCTCTTTCATTGACGACATCAATACCCATACCACCCCGATGCGATGTATGGTGGGGCGACCGGGCCAAGATCAGGTGCTTTGTGGAGGCGACGACGGTATTCCGCGCCTGTATAAAATCTTTCGCACCGAGGCCCGCACCATGAACAACGAGGATCACAACCTCATTCGCGCCTTCGAGCGACAGCCGGATACCATTACAGCCTTGGCCTTCGATCCAACCGGGAATCTATGCGCGGTCGCTTCAGAAGCGGGGACGGTTAACCTCTACGATGTGGATAGTGGGGCGAAGAAATTGAGCCTACCGCCTGTTCAGGGGTCGGTCTTTACGCTTGCATTTCGACCCGACGGCAATGTGTTGGCGACCGCCGGTTTTGACGGCTATGTACGTTATTACGATGTACATAGCGGCCGGTTACTGCGCGCGTTTATTCCCGTGCCCATCCACAAACCCAATCGTTCTGCGTTATCAGCACGATGGAGAGGACATCATGGCTAGACAAAACGAGCATTTTGGTGTGAACAGAGTAAGGAGGTCTCTTATGCAGGGGCATGCATCCAAAGGTCTTGCTGCTCTTATGTGGATACCAGTCGGTTTGATGGTGATCGGCTTGATGGCGCTAGCAACTCCTAACGCTCAAGCGGCAAAGCGAAGACAGGGAGTAGCTTCTAGGCCAACGCCCTCGATGTCACTTGTTTCCATTGAGGTGCAGCCATTGGCCTTGGTTTTCAACAATGCGAGGGATGCACGTACCTTCATTGTGACCGGACGTACCACTGCCGGCTACGCGATAGATCTCTCTCCAATAGCCCATGTTCGCGTGTTGCAGCCTCTTGTACGCATGGACAACGAGGGCTTCCTGCATCCAGTTCATGTGGGGCATACAGAGCTGATCGTTTCAGTAGGCAACAAAAAGGCTGTTGTGCCGATCACGGTCAAGAGTGTGGTAGACCCTCCGATCAGCTTTATGCGCGATGTGGAGCCTATTCTTAGTAAGATCGGATGTAATGCGGGGATGTGTCATGGTGCGGCGCACGGAAAGAACGGCTTTCGCCTCTCTTTAAGAGGATACGACCCGGCTTTCGACTACCATTCGTTAATTGATGATGTTTCCGGCCGTCGCTTTGACCGAACAGACCCCGCGCGCAGCCTTATGCTGCTAAAGCCTACAGAAACGGTGCCGCATCGTGGGGGCTTAGTGCTCCCTATGGGGTCACGCTATTATCGAATTCTAAAGGCCTGGATCGCTCAAGGGGTGCGATCGGATGTGGGGAAAGTAAGCAGGCCCGATAGGTTGATTGTCTTACCGAGCGTGCCTCACTTAACCCTTCCCGGCATGCATCAAAAGATGGTGGTCATCGCGCACTATCCCGATGGTACCACACGGGATGTAACGCGCGAGGCCATTCTTTCCAGCAATACCCCCTCGGTAGCCTCGGTAGATAAACTCGGAACGCTCTGCGCGGTGCGCCGTGGTGAAGCCGCTTTACTCGTTCGTTATGAGGGGCTGTTCTCCACCGTCAATATCACGGTACTAGGAGATCGGAGTGGCTATCGGTGGACAGGGGCGCCGGAGTTTAACTACATCGATCGGCTGGTGGATGCCAAACTTCGTAAGGTTAAGCTGTTGCCTGCACCCGTGTGCGATGATGCCACCTTCATTCGCAGGGTGAGCTTAGATTTAACGGGATTGCCTCCGACACCCGAAGAGGTAAAGGCCTTCCTAGCCGATCCAACTCCAACCCAACAGAAGCGTGCGAAGTTGGTAGATAAACTACTTAACTCAGCCGCTTATGTAGACCGTTGGACGAATAAGTGGTGTGACCTTTTAGACTGTAATAGCAAGTACATGGGGCCCGAAGGCGAGCGCAAGTTCCGCGACTGGATCCATTTTGCGATTGCCCGTAATATGCCTTATGATCAGTTCGTGCGGGCTCTCATAGCCTCTTCGGGAGACTGTTATGTGCACCCCCAGGTGAACTACCTAAGGGTTATTTCGGATACCAGCACGGCGACGGAGGATATAACCCAGCTCTTTTTGGGTATTCGCTTCTCTTGTGCTCGTTGTCATGATCACCCATTCGAGCGATGGACTCAGAACCAGTATTACGATTTAGGGGCCTTTTTTGCCCATATGACGAGCAAGCCGGGCCCACGACCGGACGATCTGGTGTTTTATGATCAAAGCGGGGGTGAGGTGATCAACCCACGCACAAACGACCCGGCAAAACCGATACCGCCGTTCGGGCAGGTGAACCTGGCGGAATATCACGGCAACTTACGTGAAGCCTTTGCTGCATGGCTGACCTCGCCATCGAACCCCTATTTCGCGATGGCGATGGCCAATCGCCTGTGGAGCTATTTCCTCGGCAAAGGGATTATAGACCCTGTGGACGATATTCGTGCGGACAATCCGCCCTCGAACCCGGCCCTGCTTACGGCGCTCACGCAAGACTTTGTGATGCATCACTTCGATATGCGCTACCTGATGCGTCAGATCGTGCTTTCCCGAACCTACCAGTCCTCTATCGTGACCAACAAATGGAACGATGATGACGACATCAACTTCTCGCACTTCATTCCGAGGCGTTTGGATGCGGAGCAGCTTTACGACGCGATCAACCTCGCTGCCGGCGTAAAGCCAGATTATGTGGGAGCCCCGCCAAGCCTTACGGCGCAACAGCTGCCGGGGGTAAATCAGGATAGTAATGATGGTTTCCTTGATCTGTTCGGACGCCCCACGCGCCAAACGCCGTGCGAGTGTGAGCGCAATAGTAACATGGGGATCGTGCAGGCTCTCGATCTGATCAACGGGCCGACGGTGAATCGAGCGCTCTCTGCTCCGGATGGTCGCATTGCGAAGATGATTAAAGAGAAGCTTTCCGATAAGGAGATGATCGAGGAGATTTTCCTGGCCGCGCTGTCACGACCGCCATCGCCGAAAGAGATGCAATCGGCACTTAACTACTTCCGGCAGGCTGGTGACCGCGCACAGGCTGCCCAGGACCTGATGTGGGCTTTATTCAATAGCCCGGCGTTCCTATTCAATCATTAAGGAGGCATTACCATGCTCTCTATTCCGGGAAATCATAGTCGAGACTGCGACGGCATAACTCGCCGTGAACTTCTAAGGATTGGAGGCTCTTCTATTCTAGGGCTTTACCTTCCAGAGTTTCTGGCCTTAGAAGCCAAAGCAAGCTCTATTGCAAAGCCAACGGACAAGCCAGGCTTCGGTAAAGCGAAATCGGTTATCCTTATTTTCCTGCAGGGGGGGCCAAGCCATATAGACATATGGGACCCCAAACCGGATGCACCAGACAACATTCGTGGGGAGTTCAAGCCTATTCGAACCAATGTGCCGGGCATTTGGCTGACGGAGGTGATGCCCCTATTGGCAAAGCAGATGGACAAGGCGACCCTTATTCGCTCTGTTTCCTACACACCCAACGGGTTATTCAATCATACGGCGGCCATGTACCAGATGCTGACCGGGGAGCAGGCGACCGATGTTTCTCCATCCGGGCAGTTGCAGCCGCCCTCACCGGCAGACTACCCGAATGTAGGGTGCCGGGTGGTGGAGTTTAAGCCACCCGACGTGCCCATGTTACCGTTCGTCATGCTGCCACGCCCGCTGCAGGAGAGCAATGTCATCGGGAAGGCGGGCAATGCGGGGTTTCTAGGGCGCGCTTACGATCCCTATACCCTCTACCCGCCAAACGCCGATACCGACCCGAACGCAATGGATAAAATCCAAATTGCTGACCTGCAGTTAGCGAACGAGGTAACGCGAACGCGCATGGCCAAGCGTGTTGAACTGCGGAAGCTTATCGATTCGGGCATGCCGGCTCTTGAAAAGGCCGTCAGTAACTACCAGTTGGATGCCTACTATGAGAAGGCGTTAGGGCTTATTTTGTCCGGTCGGGCACGAAAGGCGTTCGACCTCAAAGAGGAGCCGGATAAGGTTCGTGATCGCTATGGACGTCATGTCTTTGGTCAGTCTGTGCTGATGGCGCGTCGTCTGATAGAGGCCGGCACGCGATTTGTTCAGGTGAACTGGCCTTCCGTTGCCAACGGTGACCCACGGGTAACGGCCTGGGACACCCACGCTGCCAACTTCGGGCCGCTACGCAACCTCCACTGCCCTAAACTCGATAGTGCCCTTTCTGCCCTGTTGGAAGACATGCACCAAAGGGGGCTGTTGGAAGAGACCATGGTGATCGCCATCGGCGAGTTCGGGCGTTCTCCACGGCTGGGCGTTTCGACTTCGGGTAACTCCAATGCGCCGGATGGACGCGACCACTGGCCCTATTGTTACACGGCCCTCATTGCAGGAGGCGGGATTCGGCCCGGCCAAGTCTATGGAAAATCGGACTCCACAGGTTCCTCGCCCGCCGAGAACCCCGTACATCCTCGCGAAATACTGGCAACGATGTACCACGCATTGGGCATACCACCGGATACGGTTGTGACCAACTATCTCGGTCAGCCACGACCGTTGGTAAGCGGGAAACCGATATTGGGGCTGTTCTAGGTAACAACGCTTTGTTCAACGACGAAGCCTCTGGAGAGAGCCTTCTCCAGAGGCTTCCTTTTGGGTGTAGGCTTCGGGAGACTTTAGGCGTAATAGGCGATGAACTGGTCGAGATATTTCTTGCCGATCAGGAAGCCCTCTTCGCGTTCAACAGCACCATCTTCGTGCTCAATGGAGATCACCCCATCGTAGCCATTACGACGGAGGGCGGCGATATACTCTCCCCAACGGATGACGCCTAAACCCGGAATCACGTAGCGCCACCAACCGTGGCCCAGAATCCCCACTTCACGTTTCACATGCTCTTTGATCTCGGTATCTTTCCCGTGAGTATGGAAAATGCGGTCGGCGAAGCGATCTACGGCTTCGATATAGTCTATGCCTTGCCAAACAAGGTGAGAGGGATCGAAGTTCAAGCCGAAGTTTTTGTTGGGGATAAGCTCGAAAAGCCGCTTCCAGTGGGCGAGGTTCTGGATATTGGTAGCCGTCCAGTTTTCGAGGGCAAGTTTCACCCCATTCTTTTCCGCATGTTCAAGCAAGGGGGGAAAGACGACCGTGCAGTCCTCCTCGATGGTTTTCATACGGTCTTTGCCGTTTGGAGGCAAACCGGCCATGGTACACACCACATCTACCCCCAGCATTTTCGCAATATTAATGGCGTTATAGACGGTTTGGATATTGGTACGACGTCTTTCCGGGTCGGCTGCGGTGAGATCGGTGTAGGCGGCCAGGGAGGAGATGCGCAGGTTGCGCTTTTCCATGAGATTGAGCACCTCTTTTGCCCTTTCGGGGGTGAAGTTGTTGGTGTCTATATGTTTGCTGCCCGGCCCGGCAACAATTTCGAGACTACCGAAACGATGCTCTCCGGCGAAGGCGGCCACCACTTCGAGGGGCTCGCCTGCGAAGGGAGCGGTGAGAATGCCAACGAACATGAGAAACCTCCTAAAAAGATTTACTCCCGTTAAAAGGAGCACGCAGTTTTATGCACCCAGTTCTAATTGGAAGAGTTTTTCTGCATTCTCGGAAAGAATGCGACGACGATTGGAGGGGCTGATCTCTGAATCTTCGAGAAGCCCAATGATCGCAGCGGGATCCAGGTCGGGCAAGCCGCTGCCGAAAAGTAGGCGGTGGGCGCCGACGGCCTCGATAGCTGCTGGAATTCGGCCCAGATCGAGCATACCCGAAATCTCTAAAAATATATTGGAAGCCTGTTGTGCTGCTAGGATAGCGGCTCTCCAGTCGGAACCTCCCATTCCCAACAGCACGAAACGGTGCATGTGGTAGCGCTTAGCGAGTTCTAGGCCAACCTCAACGCAGAGGCGATTAGGTGCGTGAAGGTAAATCGGCTTTTGAAAGCGACGACAGGCGTTAAGAATTTCATCTGCGCTGAGGGGATGGAGCGGCTCTTCCGGGTCGTCGCCGGTAAGCAGTACTCCGAGAAAGCGGCGATGGCCGAGAAGATCTCGCACGGCATTAATGGAGGACTCTTGGTTGCGGACATGGGTTGCGAGACAGCCGTACAGTCCCTGAGTTTGCTCCAACATGTTTTTGAGAATAGTGTTCCCGGAAAGCGGGTCGAGCCTGGCGGCACGGGTAGAGATGACGATAGCCTGATCGATCCCTCTTCCCGCAAGAAGTTCCGCGAGGGTCTTCGCTGTTTGGTTGGTGGAAGGTATCGGGCTACCTTCTATGTAGACATGGCAGTCAATGACAGACATAGGGCCTCACAGTGAAAAGATACGTTCTGCATTACGGTGCAGAATCATTTCTAGCTCCTGGGTGGAAAGCTCGGCAAATTCCAGAGTGCGAAGAACCGAGGCGATAGGTCTTTGTGGGGCTTCGGTTCCGAACAGAACCCTTTCCGCTCCCACGCAGTTAGCGACCAGACGAATCGCTCCTGGAGCGAGCAGATGGGAGGTTTCTAAATACCAGCCAGGCTGTTCTTTAAGAACTGCAATGACCTCTGCCAAGATGCTACTATCCACGTTAGATAGGATGATGGGGGCGGGGTAATCCTTCAGCAGAGATTGCAGAAGGGTGCAATCTCCCATGCGCCGAATCTGAACCATCAGAGGGAGGGCGAGAGAGTGCAGCGCCTGTAGGAGGGCGCGGAATGAGGCCAGATTCACCGGCCATGACTGCGAATAGGGGAAGAACCGGATAAGACGAAACCCATCTTCTCGTAATTGGAGAAGTTCATGTTCATCCCCAAAATAGTGCATAGGGTTAAGCGTAGCCACCGGTAGAAGCACCTGCGTATCAAGACAGGTTGCCCGTGTAATGGCGTTGCCTATTTGGTGAGCGAGCCTTATCCCAACGGTGGAGCATACAAAAGCGCGACCTATCTCATGTTTTGCCATGAGTTCTAGCAGATGCTCCACCGAGAGATCGGCTCCGGAGGTGGGCAGTGGTCCGACGATGGTATTAACGTCCGTAATGTCAGGCATTCCGTTTCTCTGGCCGCAGAGCGCTTACACTCTTTGTAGTACCCGACGCAGACGCATAAGTGTGCGTTCGCGTCCTAAGCCCCACAGTGTATCGAACAGTCCGGGTCCCACGGTTCGACCGGTTGTAGCGACGCGGGTAGGATGAACCACCTGCGCGAACGGTACTTGAAGCCGATCGGCGATCGCTTTTGTGGCCTGTTCAAGGGCTTCTTGTTTCCATTCGGGCAGCGTGTCATAGGCTTCGATCTCCATTTCAAGCATAGGTTTAAGATGGGGGACCCCAAACCATTTCGCCACAGCTTTCTCCTCATAGCCGTGGGGGTAGTCTAGGGGTTGAAAGAAGAAGCCGACAAGGTCGGTTACTTCGGAGAGAACTTTCATTCGTTCCATTTCCAGAGGGATGACCCGCCGAGCCATTTCTAACTCGTCTTGGGTAGGTGGATCGGAGATAAGGCCGGCCTTGATAAGGTAGGGCAGGCACATACCGATGATACGTCCTGGTTCGCTATGGCGAATGTAGTAACCGTTCATCCAGCGCAGTTTGTCATAATCGAAGACGGCGGGGTGTTCGGACAGCCCTTCGAGAGAGAAGCGCTCGATGATTTCGGGAATGCTCATGATCTCGCGATTCTCCTCTCCGGCAGACCATCCGAGAAGCACGAGAAAATTGAAGAGGGCTTCGGGCAGGTAGCCTTCGCGCACAAACTCCATGAACTGTGTGGCGCCGTGGCGCTTACTCAATTTTTTTCGG
>NZ_DATGKU010000028.1:0-7881 GCF_035294505.1 Chthonomonas sp.
GAGCGGTTCAACGTCTCCCGTCTGGTGGGAGCGCCTCCGGGCTATGTAGGGTACGAGGAGGGAGGACAGCTTACCGAGGCCGTGCGCCGCAATCCCTACTCGGTGGTGCTGCTCGATGAGATCGAAAAAGCCCACCCCGAGGTCTTCAATATCCTGCTGCAAGTGGCAGAAGATGGGCGCCTTACCGATAGTCAAGGGCGTGTGGTGGATTTTAAGAACACCGTCATTATCATGACCTCCAATATCGGGGCGGCGCGCATCCAGCAGGAGCGTGGTATGGGCATCCGCAGCGACGCAGAGCGGAAAGCAAACGATGAAAAAGCCATTGAGGCGATGAAGAACCGGGTGATGGAGGAGGTGAAGAAAACCTTCCGGCCCGAGTTCATCAACCGCATTGATGAGCTGATCGTGTTCCATCCGCTCACGCGTGAGGAGATACTCCAGATCGTAGACCTGATGCTGAACCGGGTGGCGAAACAGCTGAAAGGGCAGGAGCTTGCCCTTGAGGTAACCCAACCGGTGAAAGAGAAGCTCGCCGAAGAGGGCTTCGACCCGAACTTGGGGGCGCGTCCGTTGCGCCGAGCGGTTCAACGACTGATCGAAGACCCCCTGGCGGACGAGATTCTGCGGGGTACCTTCCGGCCCGGCGACACAGTGGTGGCCGATTTGGAGGAGGACCGAATCGTGTTCCGGCCCAAAGCGGCCGAAGTGCTGCCGGCCGGAGAGGATGGCGGGCTGCCGCCTTTGGAGACCCCGGCCACCATCGGCTAGACCGGTGCAAGCAAACGTTCGATGAAGGGAGGCGACAGGCAAAAGCCTGTCGCCTTTCCTCTTTTTTGCCCCCCCGATTCGGGAGGTGCTAGCGCACGGCAACGCACTTGAAGAGCCGGCGATATAACTGTCATTCCGAACCGGAGACGAGATAAACAACTATCATTTCGAGCCGATACTACAACTATCATTTCGAGCCGATACACAACTGTCATTTCGAGCCGATACTACAACTGTCATTTCGAGCCGAAGGCGAGAAATCTTGAATTTTAATCCCTACCAGTTCTGAGGGGTAGGAGGTGGAGCTGTCGAGACTGCCGACTTCACGGTTCTAGAGCAAGTCAGCAAAGTGAGCTTATCTTGCTCGCCCCCTATCCCATCCTTTCCCCCGATTCGGGAGAAAGGGGGCGGTTATGTTGGGTTTCCGAAGGGAAAGCTAACCAAAGGAAACCGAAGGTAAGCTTACTGGTCTCCCCTCTCCCAAATTTGGGGAGGGCGCCCTGCCCCAGAAAATCTTGCGATTTTCTGGGGACCCCAGCGTCGGCCTTGAGGGGCGGGGGGTGGGGGTTTGTAGAGCCGAAGGCTACTGTCATTTCGAGCCGAAGGCGAGAAATCTTGAATTCCAATCCCCACCGGTTCTGAGGAGTAGGGGTAGGGCTGCAGAGACTGCCAATCTCCCAGTTCTAGAGCCAATTCCTAAAGCAAGCCCACTTTGCTCGCCCCCTATCCCGTCCTTTCCCCCGATTCGGGAGAAAGGGGGCGGTTATGTTGGGTTTCCGAAGGGAAGGTTATCATAAGAGACTGCCAATAAGCTTACTGGTCTCCCCTCTCCCAAATTGGGGGAGGGGCGGGGGGGGTGGGGGCTGGAGAAGCAGACGGCGATACAGCGGCCAGAGAAAGAGACGATCGCGGGAACTGCGCTGGCCGCAAAGGCGCCGTCCGCTAGGACGCTCACCACGAGGTGCCCCTCTCCCTGATAGGGGGAGGACGTGGGGGTGGGGGCCTTGAGCGGGTATTATCTTCTTCAAAGAAAGAGGGAGACTAAGAAAAGAAGTGTCTATTACCCGTCGTCAGTTGCTCGGAATCTCTCCACTGCTGCTTTTGCAAGCTTCAACCGCTCCTGCATCGCCAATCGAGAAGGCGCAATGGTCTGAGGCCTTTGTAGATAGCATCGGCGTCTGTACGCACTGGACTTATAGCGACACCCCTTATGGCTACGCTTATGAACGGGTGAAGCATCTGCTGATCGATTCCGGCATCCGCCATATCCGCGACGGGTTCTCGGAACGCATTACCGAGCTCGGCAGGCTAGGCATAAAGACCTGTGTCGCCGTTGGCCCAGAAGCCTCGTCGAAACCGGACGCGCAGAAGGTAGCCGACATCGTCGAACGGGTCAAAACTCTCAACGCCGCTCACCCTTGCATAGATGCCATCGAAGGCCCCAACGAGCCGGACCTGTTCTGGCCACGATTCCACATCACCTACAAGGGTGAGGGAGGAGACCAAGGCATAGACAGCATTGTAAAAGGCGTAACGGCTTTTATGGCCGATCTCTATCCTGCCGTAAAGTCGAACCCGGTCACGGCAAAGCTAACCGTGATAGGCCCCTCGCTCGGCGTGACCTACGATCCAGGGGCAGGCCATCCAAACCCTTTTCCCAAAGGGAGTTTAACGAACTATGTGGATTGGGGAAACTTCCATCCTTACTGTGGGGGAAACCCGTTTAGTATCCCTTTCCCCTACGACACTCTTGAAAAATACTATTGGCAGGGTGACTTTCCATCCTCCAAACTCGATGAGTTCCCTTATGCCTTTCTCACCTATGCTCCGCCGTTTGCGCCCAAGCCTATGGCCGCCACAGAGACAGGCTATTCCACAAACCGCGCCGGCCCTTCGGAGGTCGTCCATGCGAAATACATGCCGCGCCTCTTCTGCGAATACTTTCGTTTAGGCATACGGCGCACCTACAGCTATGAGTTCGTGGATGAGTTTAACGATCCCGATGGCACCAATCGGGAGGCACATTTTGGGCTGGTGCGTCGCGATCTTACGCCAAAACCGGCCTACTATGCCGTTAAAAACCTCATCACGCTATTGCGAGATAAGAGGCCTCGAACCGGTTTCAAACCGTCTGCATTGCCACTGACCATTCGCGTTTTTCCGGTGAAAGACTATCGGGAGCCGATTTCCGGCCAGGTGGTTACCTACGACCGAACGCAGTATGTGCATCACCTGCTGCTTCAGAAGAGCGACGGACAGTTTTGGCTCCTGCTTTGGCATGAGATAGCCGATGAAGACACAAGCATCACGCCGCCCAGACCCATTCAGCCGCCCGCCATGCCTGCGGAGGTCTTGTTGCCATCGAGCTTCCATAAAGCCGTTATCTATCGTCCCAACAACGGCATCTATGGGGTTGAGAGCGATATAATAAAAGGGCGCCTGGCGCTTATGGTTCCGGATGAGCTGCTGGTAGTTCAACTTTTTCAGCGTTAAGGAGAGTTTCCATTGGATGTAGTAGGCATCATTCCTGCACGTCTGGCCGCTACGCGCTTGCCCAACAAGCCTTTGGCCGATATCGGCGGCAAGCCCATGATCGTCCACGTGTGGCGACGCGCTCGAAAGGCGGCCTCTTTGCAAGAGGTTTGGGTAGCCACGCCCGACGTGGCCATTGTCGAAGCGGTTGAGAGGGAAGGGGGGAAGGCCCTCCTTACCTCGCAGCAGCACCGCACCGGCACCGATAGAGTCGCCGAGGCGGCAAGGCTGCTGGGCCTCCCCCCAGAGGCCATCGTGGTGAACATTCAGGGCGATGAACCGCTTCTAGAGGCCGAGAGTATTGACCGCATGGTGCAGTTGCTTCAGGCCGACCCCGCATTGGACATGGCCAGCGTGATGTGCCCATGCCCAAAAGAAAGTTTGGACGATCCGGCCTGCGTAAAGGTGGTGTGTGGCCGCAACGGCGATGCGCTCTACTTTTCCCGCTCTCGCATTCCCTATCCTCGGCAGGAATCCTCGGTGCCGGTGATGCAGCATATGGGGCTGTACGCCTACCGAAATCGCTTTTTGCAGCTCTTTACCACCTTAGAACCCACCCCGTTGGAGTGCACCGAATCGTTGGAGCAGTTACGGGCGCTGGAGTGGGGCTATCGTATTCGGATGGCGCGTGTGGAGAAGGCCTCCATCGCCGTAGACACGCCGGAGGATTTGGAGAGAGTGCGGCAGTTATTGGCTTTGGGGGCGTAGGCGGGGAGTTCGTGCTTAACTCTCTTGCAAATAGGCTTTAAGCAGGGCGCGAAACAGGCGTCCGTGGTTTGGTATTTTAAGGTGAAGCAACTCATGCACAATTACCTCGCGGCGGAAGCGGGCCGGTTGCCGCAACAAATCGACATCGAAGGTGAGGCGCCCCCGCGAAGAGCAACTCGCCCACTTTCGCTTCATGGGGCGTAGGTGTATTTCTCGAATGCGGTTGGCCACCTCAAGGCGTTGCGCCCACGTCCAGACCTCGGCTACAAGAATGTCTCGAACGATGCTCTCCCCTGTATCTTTATCGAGAGTATGGGAAGTCTTCACGATCACTGCTGACTTTATTATGTGGCCCTCCTAAGAAGTTGGAGTATCTCATTGACCCACGTTACCGGGTTAGTCTCCCCTGCATCTATTAGCACCTTGTAGAGTTGCTTGCGCAGGTCACGCTCCTGAGCCGGGCTGGTAGCCCAATGAGGAAACTGGTGAAAAATCGGTTGCACGGCAGTGGCCACCTGTTCCGCCCGGTCGGCATTGAAGTTCTTTTGAACGCGCAGCCACCAGGCCACGGCAAAGGCTTCTGGTGAGAGGTTAGTCTGCTGGCACTGCTCTTGAGCAGTCTGCAGATCGTGAACGAGTTGAGAGAGTTCTTTCAGGGCTTCTTGGCTGTTGATCTGCTGTTCCTCGAAAGCGTGCCGGATCGCCTCGGCGCGCTCGCCGATGGGGATAAGGTGAGGCTGCCCTCTGCCCTGGGCCTCTACCAGTTTATGAAGCTCCTTAAGCAGGTTGAACACCTTGACCGTGTCTGGCTGTGGTTTTGCCAGCAACTGCAGCAGTGCTGGCGCTCCTAATTGGTAGGTTTCATACGGATCACGTACGGTGTTGGTAACAGTATGTTTCTGGATAATTTCCGCGGTCTTGCGGAGAAACGAGCGGTCTATCGGTACGTGTGGCTCGTAGGCGCTGCGCAGCAACTGGTACATCTCCACTAGCGCCTTATAGTCATCGAGAAACGGGCGCAGGAACGGATCTGGGGAAAGAATCTCATAACCCTCCTCTAACTCACGGAAGTAGGCATAGAACGTTTCTCGGCGCTGCCTATCGCGGAAGTATTCCAAAACGGCCTCTGCGGCCTTGTCGGCGGTTTTTCCTACGCTAAGCGGCAGAAACTCGTTTCGCCCACGCTCCATCAAGTCTTTGAAGTGTTCCTGAAGCACCTCCAGCCCCTCGACCACACCGTTCACATCCTCCGAGTCGAAGGCGAGGGCCTGCTTTAGTCTGTTGAAAATTCCGACAAAATCCACGATGAGGCCGTTCGTCTTGCGTCGCCCCGTCTCGTCCTCGTAAGGGCGATTGACGCGGGCGATGGTCTGCAAAAGCACATGATCGCGCATGGGCTTATCTAAATACATGCAGTAGAGGATTGGCGCATCGTAGCCTGTGAGCAGTTTTTCGGTGACGATAAGGATTTTAGGTTGTTCGTTCGGCTTGCGAAAAGCTTTGCGCACAGCCGCCTCTTCCTCGTCGCTTAGGTGGTATCGACTCAGCTCGGGCGGATCGCTCGGCCCGCGGCTGATCACGACCCGACTCATGTTCGGAGGAAGGTGGCGGTCGAGGGCTTGCTTATGCAGCCCGCAAGCTTCACGGTCTACCGCTACCACGAAAGCTTTGTAACCCATAGGCTCAATGTAGTGACGGAAGTGTTCGGCCACATAGGCAGCTATTTTTTCTACTCTTTCACGGTTCTTGAGCATATTTTTGAGCGTTACCGCGCGATCAAGCACGCGATTAAGCTCTTCGACGTCTGCCACGCCCTCCAGTTCCGCCGCGGCCCAGAACTCTTGCTCCATGGCCTCAGCGTTGGCGATGAGGTCGTTAGGTGCCATTTGGTAGTATAGGGGCACGGTGGTGCCGTCTGCAATGGATTCGCGAATAGAGTATTTGTCAAGATAGCCTTGTGAGTCGTCAATGCCAAATGTTTTGAAGGTGCCTTGCCCGTGTGCGGTTCGGTCAATAGGCGTGCCGGTAAAGCCTACGAATGTGGCATTGGGCAGGGCACCCATAAGATAGTTGCCCAGATCGCCGCCGGTGGAACGATGCGCCTCATCCACCAGCACAAGGATGTTGCTTCGAGTATTTAGAGCGGCGTCGGCATCGTCGAATTTATGGATCATGGAAACAATAAGGCCGCGCGTGTCGTCTCGCAACAGTTGTTGTAGGTGGCGCTTATTCTGTGCCACATGCACTCTGCCGAAGCCCACCGCCTCAAGGTTCTGAAAAAGTTGCTGTTGCAACTCGTTGCGATCCACGATCATCAGGATGGTGGGGTTTTCTAGGCGCGGATCTTCCAAGAGTCGCTTGGCAACTGTAATCATAGTGTAAGTCTTGCCCGATCCTTGCGTATGCCAGATGAGGCCGCGGCGCTTGTGGGGGTCTTTGGAGCGGGCGACGACCTTTTCTGTAGCCCGCATCTGATGGGCACGCAGCACCGCCTTGGTCAGCTCGCCGTCCTTGCGTACAAAGAGGATGTAGTCGGTGAGCAGGCGCAGCACATGGCCGGGGGCGAGAAAGGTTTTCACCAGGGTTTCAAAGTCCCCTGCCTGCTCGTCACGCCAGTTGAACAGCGTTTTGCGGGTAAGGCTCCAAGTTGGGCCGTAGAAGAATTGGACGAGATGCGTTAGCGTAAGCAGCTGCGCTTGGGCCATCAGCTCGGGCGCCTGTTCATGATAACGGCGAAGCTGGTCTAAAGCCTCCGCAATGCCTTCTATGCGCGTGGCGGCCTTGGTCTCCACCACGATCACCGGAATGCCGTTGATAAGGAGCACCACGTCGGCGCGGATGGCGTTTGTGCCCCCTTGTGCTGTTGCAAAGCGGAATTCGTCGGTAACATGAAAGCAGTTGTTGTGTGGGTGTTGGGGATCGAGAAGTTTCAGGTTGCACTCGCGATGTTGCTCCTCTACGAAGAGCGTCTTTAGGCCTTTTAGATACTCCCAAGCCTCTAGGTTTCCCTCGATGTCGGGCCGCACCCTAAGCAGACGGGCAACCACCTCGTTGGCTTTGGTGGGGCTATCTACCACGCCGGGGTTAAGGAGTTGCAGGCGTTCGACGAGCACACTTTTCAGCAGGGGGCTTTCCACACCGCCCCTGTAGCGCAAAGCCTCTTCCGGCAGCAGGTATTCCCAGCCTGCCTCCTCGGCATAGCGGATGAAGGGGTTTTGCACGGTGCGGCGTTCGCTAAAGCGGCTCATAGTTGTTTTTCCCCGCCGTGCTCGGCCACCAGCGCTGAGGGCAGCCTGGTTTTGGCCGTCATCAGGTGGTGCAGTAGCGTTTTGAAGAGCGCTTCCAGCGCGGTTTTGCGTGTCTCCTCGGTACGGATTTTCTCATCCACGGCGTGGAGGATGCGCGCGATTTCGCGCTGTTCCTCGAGGGGTGGGAGGGGGAGGAGCTCCTTGAGGACATCATTGTCAGTAACTGCTGGATAGCTGGAACCTCGCTGATGCTCTGAAACTTTCTCAACAAACTGGTCACGGGAAACTGCAAAAAACAAATAATTTCCATCGAGCAATTTGGTTATTGGATGAAGTACGCAAAATGCTGTTGAGCAAACATGTCCGTCAAATTCTATTGGAATCTTTGCTATACGCTTCAGGTATGGTCTGACGGTCGCAAAGATCACATCCCCATAATGGATCTGTTTTCGTGCTCTACTAGGGGCTTCTTTGCCGAAATAGATTTTATGGTCTACAATGGCTAATGACTCGTTGCTGATAGATGAAACATCAATATACTTGAAATGTCTATCTGGCTGCTTTCTCGGATCGAGCAGTTTTGTTTTTTGAACTACCTCTCCAAGTCGCACCACCCGCCAAT
>NZ_DATGKU010000029.1:0-2260 GCF_035294505.1 Chthonomonas sp.
TTCACCGAGTCGCTCGTGGAGACAGTGATCCGGTCGTTACGCCATTCATGCAGGTCGGAACTTACCCGACAAGGAACTTCGCTACCTTAGGACCGTCATAGTTACGGCCGCCGTTTACCGGAGCTTCGGTTGCGAGCTTCAGGGATTGCTCCCTTAACCCTCTTCCTTAACTTACCGGCACCGGGCAGGCGTCAGTCTCTATACATCCTCTTACGAGTTGGCAGAGACCTGTGTTTTTAGTAAACAGTCGCCAGATCCCTTTCACTGCGGCCCCCGCAGGCTGTGACACCCGCAAGGGCACCCCTTCTCCCGAAGTTACGGGGTTAATTTGCCGAGTTCCTTCACGAGCGTTCTCTCGAGCGCCTGAGAATCTTCATCCTGCCTACCTGTGTCAGTTTGAGTACGGGCATCCGCTTTGTAGCGTGCTGGTTTTTCTTGGCTGTCCGTCCGATGACTTTGGGATCGTATCTGCCCTCGCCCTTGCGGGACGGCCACTTCTAGCGGGCCGCTCACCTTCGGGCCAGCGTCGCAGCACGCATCGAGCCTACGCGGATGGTGCCGGAATATTAACCGGCCGTCCATCGACTACGCCTTTGGGCCTCGTCTTAGGGTCCGACTAACCCTGGGCGGATTTACCTTCCCCAGGAAACCTTAGGCTTTCGGCGAACAGGATTCTCACCTGTTTTAGCGTTACTCGTTCCGGCATTATCACTCGCACTTCGTCCAGGGCTCGTTGTCCGTACCCCTTCACCCTACGGTGCGACGCTCTCCTACCGAAGACCCACCCGGTGCTTACGCTTCGGGGGGGTCTTCCCGCCGCTTCGGTAGTACGCTTAGTCCCGTTCATTATCGGCGCAGGACTCCTCGACCAGTAAGCTATTACGCACTTTTGAAATGGTGGCTGCTTCTAAGCCAACATCCTGGCTGTCTGGGGAGTCCAACTTCCTTTCGCACTGAGCGTACTTGAGGGACCTTAGCGGGCGGTCTGGGTTGTTCCCCTCTCGACGACGAAGCTTATCCCTCGCCGTCTAGCTGCCTTGGCTTGGGACAGGGGTATTCGGAGTTTGGTTTCGACGGGTAGCCGGGTAGGCCCCCGGTCGAATTCAGTCGCTCTACCCCCCCTGCCAACGACCAAGACGTTAACCCTAAAGTTATTTCGGAGAGAACGAGCTATCTCCACGTTTGATGATACTTTCAATCCTCCACACAGGTCATCACCCAGTTTTTCAACACTGGTGTGTTCGGACCTCCATGGGGCATTACCCCCACTTCATCCTGCCCATGCGTAGATCACGTGGTTTCGCGTCTACCGCCGCCAACGTCATCGCCCTATTCAGACTCGCTTTCGCTTCGGCTCCGCCGCAGAGCGGCTTAACCAGGCTGACGACGGTAAGTCGCCGGATCATTATGCAAAAGGCACGCCGTCACCCGGGGCTTGCGCCCACCGGGCTCCGACCGCTTGTAGGCATGTGGTTTCAGGTTCACTATCCTCCCCTTGTCGGGGTTCTTCCCATCGTTCGCTCGCGCTACTGGGTTCGCTATCGGTCGCCAGGGAGTACTTAGCCTTGCGGGATGGGCCCCGCTGCTTCAGACCGACCTTCACGTATTCGGTCTTACTCAGGAGCCGGCAGGTCCTCTTTCTCCTGTCGCCTACGGGACTTTCACCCGCTCTGGTCACCCATTCCAGAGTGTTGAGCTAGGGTACACGAGTGCCGTATGCCGGTCCTTCAACCCCAGCCGGACATGTCCGGCTGGTTTGGGCTGGTCCGCGTTCGCTCGCCGCTACTGACGGAGTCGCGTTTGCTTTCTTTTCCTCCGGGTAGTGAGATGTTTCAGTTCCCCGGGTTTGCTCCGTACGCCTATGGATTGAGCGTACGGTAATTCGGGTATCCCGGCCTCAACGCTTGTTGGACAGCTCCGCCGGGCTTATCGCAGTCTTCCACGCCCTTCATCGCCTTCTGGCGCCCAGACATCCCCCACATGCCCTTAGTAGCTTGGCCGCATTGATCCCGTCCTCGGCCCGGGTTATCGGGGTCGAAGGCGGCATCGCTTCCAAGTTCCTGCTCCCGCCTAGGCATCCCTCCACGCTTTGGCGTGGAGGCCCCCTACGGGAGCGAGTAACGATCCAAACTTCTCTCTCAGGCTCATGCAGAGATCGCAAGAAACGTCGTCCGGCCGGGAAGCACGAATCCGCCTCCCCACACCCGGACGCCGCCGCTTGTGAATTGCAACTTCTACCGCTGCCCTGTTGTCAAAGAAC
>NZ_DATGKU010000030.1:0-1178 GCF_035294505.1 Chthonomonas sp.
GGTGGGCAACTCAAGGCCGACGCCCTTCCCCTCAGCGGCCTGTGTCGTTTCCTTCATCGCCTATCTCCCTGGCCGCTGCATCGCCGTGCGCTAGCACCTCCCGAATCGGGGGAAAGGAAGGGATAGGGGGCGAACAAGATAAGCTTATTCTGCTAACGGGCTCTAGAACCGTGAGATTGGCAGTCTCTGCAGCTTCACCCCTCGCCCCCAGAACGGATGGGAATGGAAACTCAAGATTTCTCGCCTTCGGCTCGAAATGACAGGTGTGGTATCGGCTCGAAATGACAGTTGTCTTCGGCTTGAAATGATAGGCGCATCACCGGCTCGTCAAGGCTGACGCACCCCCCCTCAAGGGTTACCCCTACGACCCTTCACTTCAACACTCCCTCTCTTGCATCTCTATTCGCCCCTTACCCTCATCTATAACTACCCTCTTAGCCCTTCCTACACCAACAAAATCTCCTAAAAAAATTTTTTCCCCACACCCATAAAACTACTTGACATACCCTACTACCCTGTGTTATACTATGATTGTCTGAACACGCTCCCCCTTCGAGCACAGACAACACAACCGCATATCCAACCTTGGCCATTCTGAGGCTCCTGAGGCGACCTCCTCTCCTTCGAGAGGCCTCCCCAGTCCTCTTGGCATAGACTAAATCTATTCCAAAACAAAGGAGACACCTTCAATGGCTAAGAACAGAAAACAACGCAAACAGCAACAAGGGCAAGGGAGTGTCCCCCCCCCCGTAGGTGGTAACGTCTCGCGACCCACCATGTCCCAACGCGGCATCCCCAGAAGACAGTTCCTCTCCTCCGCACTCGCCAGCCTCGGAGCCGCCTTCCTCGCCGGAGCTTCCCTCGAAAGCCCTCAACAAGCTCAAGCCCTCTCAACCGGTTCCCCACCCCTCCCGCCTACCCCAGGCCCCGCCCGACCGTGGCACCCGCCCGTAGGGCTTGGCATCGGCCATACCAACCTCGCCTCCGGCAACGCCCACGGAGCCTTCCCTCTCTTTGGATGGAATGGACGCGGTGGAGGGCTTGCCTTCACCCTCTTCTATAACTCCCAATCCTCCCGCACCAGCCCCTTAGGCCCCAAATGGAGCCACAGCTATCGCAGCTATCTGCTTCACGTTCCCAACACCCAAAACGTGGTGTGGGTGCAGGAGGACGGCAGC
>NZ_DATGKU010000031.1:0-11135 GCF_035294505.1 Chthonomonas sp.
TCCCAAACGTTTGCAGCGCGAGCAGCGATAGCGGATATAGACATAGGTGGGACCGAACTGTCGCATCAAGTAGCCTTGTCGCACCACATCTCGCTGATATATGCGCTGACCACACCGACACCTCAATCCGCGCATCATTGGCTTCTGTTCCTCCATGTCGTTGCCCGTGGCTCCGAAAGGCTCGCGAACCCGCGCAAACGACTTCAAGCGGAGCAGGGGCGCTACCGCCATCGAAGGCTTTCCATAGCGAACCTTCTACTTGAATTATACCACGTCGCGGCCTCTAAAGTTGCCAAGCAAATCTGCACCGCTGACAATGCAGGGCTTTAGCCCGCCGCAAAAAGACAGGCCCTTTAGGGGTAGGTCTTGTGCCTACGCTACTGCGAGAAGCCGCCGGTCTTTAGACCAGGCGGAGTGTTACAGGATGCCTTTGGCGATATCCTTAGGAATTGTGGCAGGAGAATGACAGATAGTTATTGTAGATAAAAATGGACTATCGGCAGGTAAAAAGCTTAGTACCCTACTGCGGCGGTACACCAAGTAAACAAGCCAGGAGCACTCCTATGAATGAGACAAACGAGACAAGACAAAGGCTGTATCAACGATTGATCGAGGGCGTCTTTTGGAGTAGATACAGCGAAGGTGCACGCGAAGTTCCGTTCAGTCGCACGGATTTTGAGCCTATAGCAAAGGATTTAGGCATACCGCTGCCAAAGAATCTAGGAGACATCATCTATAGCTTTCGCTTTAGGCAAACACTACCAAAGTCTATTTTAGACAAAGCACCTCCAGGAACTACCTGGCTTATTAGAGGTATAGGACGTGGACGCTACTGCTTTGTAGCGGCACCTATAGCTACTTTCCTCCCCGACCCAAACCTAGCCGAAACCAGAGTACTAGATGCAACACCGGGAATTGTAGAGATTTATAGTACCAATGACGAGCAATCCTTACTGGCACAAATTCGCTACAATCGGCTTATTGACCTGTTTACAGGGCTGACCTGCTACTCGCTGCAAAACCATCTCCGTACCACGCTCGCCACAGGTTTTCAGGTCGAGACCGACGAAATCTATGTTGGTGTGGATCATCGGGGCGCTCACTTCGTTATACCGGTTCAGGCAAAGTCCACAGAGGATTCTCTTGGTACCGTCCAAGTTGAACAAGATTTTGCGATAGGACGCCTAGCTCGCTTCAAAACCTGCCTATGCCGCCCCATTGGCGCACAACGAGTAGAGAATAACCTGATTGCGCTTATGGAGTTTGAGGAGAATGAAAGCGGTATCCGTAAGATAGCTGAGGTTCATTATAGGCTAGTAAAGCCAGAGTCCCTTTCTCATACAGAGCTTCAGAAGCTACTCTTATCCTATCAGGAACGCCCGTTTTTAAATCGTCGTCTTTAGCACTTCATAGAAAATGGACAGGGAAACGCCGGTTTTTAGGTATATGGGCTAGCTAATATAACTTCACAGACTTCTACCCGGCCATCGTAGGACTACCACCTCCTCTCGTAACTGTTCTCTTGTAGCTGTAGCCATTCGAGTCCGGAACAAGGCAATCTCTTCAAGCTCATAACCAAGCCGTTGGGCAATATCGCCCAAGATTTCGCCGGTTCGAATCATGACCCTTAAGTAGGATGCCTGGTCTCCAACAACATAGGCCAATCGTGCCCCTGGACGCAGGTAAGGCCTAAGCCCTGCAAGGTGCCTTGCCATCCCACCGAAGTAGAGTTTGGCCACCTTGCTGTAGAGACGTTCAAAACCCGACGTCTTCTTAAGAGCCATACGCCGCTCCTCGATCTCCTTTGAGATACGCTCCACTTCTGGGTGACCGGCCACCCATCTATCATCATCATCGTCTTTGTAGACGTTTCGCGTATTAGAGCGAACCAAACCTTGCTTCATCGCTCGCAAATCGGCCTTATCCCTCACGAACCCCAACAGCACCGCTTCGAGTCGGGTTGTCCGCGTGTAGTCTTTCTCATTGGGATAGGGTGGAGACGTGATGACGGCATCTATGGATGACGGCTCCAAAACCTCCTCAGGGTAACGCGCGTCGGCAAGATAAACCTCGGCGGGTACCGTGGCGTTTGCCCAGACCTTATTTAAATCTTGTGCCATCGCATAAATGTTCGTCAGCCATGTTGCAACCACAGGCACATCAGACTTTTGCAGACCAACGCTTACCTCCGGTCCGAAGCGGAGATTCCCTATGCCATAGACCAAAGCCTTCGCCACAGCAAGACGCTCATGCTCGTACAGACGCGCATCATGATGTTTCTCCAAGTGATGCAATAGAACCAGAGTCTTGTGCAAAGGAAGAGGACTAATAGACCCGGTCAACAACAGAGATTCTAGACAAGGTTCCAATGTGCGAAGTGCGCGTCCATTTACAAAACCGCTGCAATCCATTGTATCGTAAATCCCTGTTTCCTCTAAATCTTTATAGGTGGCCTCTGCCACTTTCTCAGCGTGTTGTACTAGCTTTTGGGAGGGGACGCTCCAGTCTACCTTTACCCTCGAGGCAAACTGGGCTACAGGGTTGGCTTCAAGGCCAACACTAGCAATACCGAGTTTCTTGCATTCTACAAGAGTGGTACCTGTACCGCAAAAAGGGTCTAGCACACGGTGTTGCTTATTCAACTCGAATCGCGCGATGTACTCACGAACTAAATGCGGTGGGAAAGAGAGCACAAAACGGTACCATCTGTGCACAGGCACATCTTCAGGAAACACCTTATTGATATCACCATTCACATCTTGTCGGGTACTTAGCTCACTCACCGATTGATCTCCTAAATTATCTGGCTCTCTAGCTCGTCACAACATATGCTGCCGCCCACCGACTCTACCCTGCTATCCTGTTCACCATGCAATCGAGAACCTTTGCGCTCTATTATATAGCACAAGCCCCGGTAAGACAACTCTATCCCTTCGTGTTGGGGGCGGATGCCCATGATACGCTTAGTATGCGAGCACCGAGGCATCGGCAACAGAGCAAGGGGTTGCCACCAAAAGGCTTCTACGTCCGGCACAGGGTGTTATTAAACGTTCGCATGTGCCTCTTGGCAGGAGAATAGACTTCGTATATCGAAACTTCTTTTTATCTCCGAAAGCCTATAGACGAGATCGCTCATGAAAATCTGTCGGTTCATCGCCTTTCTCACTCTGTTGCTGTTTCCTCAAGAAGGCCTCTACCAAAAAGCCGCAAAGGCTCCGAAACCCTTCATGGGCTGGAGCAGCTGGAGCCTCGAAGCCGTGCGCTCCCCAAACTACAACGGTGAGGACTGGCTCACTGCCGAGCACGTTAAAGAGCAGTCCGATGCCATGCACCGCCTTCTGCAAAAATACGGCTATCTCTACATCAATCTCGATTCGGGTTGGAAAGGGGGCTACGATGCCTTTGGTCGCCCTCTGCCCGACCGTAAAAAGTTTCCCGAAGGCATCGCGGCCATCGCACGCTATGTACACCACTACGGCCAAAAACTCGGCATCTACTACACCGTCGGCATATGGGGCGATCTCTACCAAGCCAACCCCAAAATTCTGGGTACCCCCTACCATCTACGCGACATTCTGGTGCAACCGCCCACCCCCGGCAACGGTTGGGTTAACGGCACCTACAAAATAGACTTCTCAAAACCCGCCGCCAAAGCCTACATCGCCTCGATCGCCCAGGAGTTCGCCGAGTGGGGGGTAGACCTTCTGAAACTCGACGGAGTGACCCCTGGCTCCGATCATAACGACCTCTCCATAGACAACCGCGCCGAGGTGGTCGCTTGGGCACAAGCCCTTCAACAGACCGGACGCCCCATTTGGCTTGAGCTTTCCTGGAACCTCGATCCTCACTATGCCGACTTTTGGCAACGTTATGCCAACGGATGGCGCATTAGCGACGATATAGACCGCTACGGCCCCACGTTAACGAGTTGGCCTCAGGTAAAAGCGCGTTTTGAGGCGGCAGCACGGTGGTACCAGAACGCAGGCCCCACCAAAGGTTGGAACGATTTCGACTCGCTGGATATCGGCAACGGCGCCATGGACGGCCTCACCGACGCGGAGCGCCAAACCATGATGACGCTCTGGGCCATCGAGTGCTCCCCGCTCTATACCGGCGACGACCTCGCCCGGCTCGACCCATACGGCCTTCAACTGCTGACCAATGCCGAGGTCATCGCCGTAGACCAGGCCGGCCATCCGGCTCATCCGGTGCGTTTCGGCCCCCAGCAGGTATGGGCCATCCACAACCCCGACGGCAGCTTCCTCGTTGCTCTTTTCAACCTCGACGATCATGCGCCGGCTGCGGTTACCGTCGCCTGGTGGGAGTTGGGCCTTACCGGCCCGGTCAAAGCACACGACCTTTGGAGCCATCGCGATCTCGGCATTTACAACAACTGTTTCACACAGACCCTAGCGCCCCATGCCTGCTGCCTCATGCGCCTAATTCCACAGAAAAATTAACGACCGGCATACCCTAGGCTAGAACAAGCCAGTGAAAGCCGGTCGAAACATAGGCCCCCCGCTATCCTGTTCTTGTTCAAATTCCAAGCGACCATAATGAGAGCTAAATGAAATCTATTTATTGAACTATTAGGGATGTTGACAGTCTTTTGAGTTTGAGATACAATGTTTTATGTATGAAGTTCTAATATCTTTATCCTCATACACGTACCTACATTAGGGGCTAGTTCAAGCAACTGCAGTTAAGAGGAATTCAGAAGATGTATGATGACACTTTCTGCCGTCTCTGTTTTGACGAAGCTTATCGCTATGCCCGCCGTTGTAAGCAACCCGATGAGGATGCAAGGGAGTTCGCTGCAGCGTTTGTGGGGTGCGTGTTGCATTCAAAAGTTGCTTCGGACTTATGGCATTTAAAGCAATACAGAATGATCGCCCTAAGAAACTTTATGGGCAAATGGACCCTCATGTCAAGAAAGCATCAACATGAGTCCTTGCCCGAAGACGAGGCACAGGAGGGGGATGAATCTTATCGCGATGTAATCGCGGACACACCAACTTGTGAGGTAATGAGAAAGGAGTTTTATGAACGCCTCAAAAGAGGGATAGCAAAGCTAACTCCTTCCCAGCAATATCTCATCCAAGAGCATCTTATCGAAGGTGTGCCATTGAAAGAGCTTTTACAGAAAGTGCAAACAGGCGAACGAAAGGTTACCCACACCTATGATGCCCTTAAGAAAGCCTATGCACGTGCTCTGAAGCGGCTTGCCTCCGAACTAACGCGACAGGGCTTTGATTTCGATGAGGCTTCCACATACCTGCCTTATATCCGGCAACTACGGGGGGGGGGGAGCCAAACACTCGACTTAATGATGGTAGTTCTATCCCTCAAAAATTATCAGTCCCCTTTTGCATTGGAAGTTCCTTTTTTTTAGTAAAAGGCAAATTAGGAGGGAACTCGCAGTGTCTGTAGAGTTACGGCCTGTTGGCATCGCATGCAACTTGCAGTGCCAGTACTGTTATCAAAATCCTCAGCGAGATGCTGGAAATATTCGCGCACACTACGATATTACGATATGTCGAAAAGGTTGTGATGTTTCTTACAACCTTCTTCCCACCCAAAACTTTTTGAAACCGTTCAGAAACCTCTTTCGTCTGGACAAAAGAAAGCAAGGAGATATAAAGATGCCTACGGCTGCGATCGGCCAAACCGAGACGGACATTCGCACTCCTCTTAAAGAGAGCCTTTATGCGCTTCTCTTCGGAATATACTTGCTGCTGGCACCCAACTTTGTGCTGAGCAAAACGCGTGGCTACTGGATTACGCCCTGCACCCTGCAGATAACTATTGCACATATACCTTTGCCTGTGGGCCTGTTTCTGCTAGCACTGCCTTTTGCTATTCCTGCTCTCTTGCTTTGGCACAGAGAAAGAGACCTACTAAAGTTAGGCTCTTATCGTGTGTTTCACTATCTCCTCGCCTATCTCTGCGTGGTTGCTTTCTCCTGGTTTCTTATACCGGTAACAGCAAGCGCCTCAGGCTATTTGGACGATGCTATTTGGCCGTTTTCCGGCATCGCTTTTTATCTCACCTTGCGCTACGGCTACACATCCGATAATACAAGCCTGCTGGCCCTCTTCCTTGCACCGTGTTTGTTGCTAAGCTATCTCATTGAATTGAATGCTGATAGTCTTCCTCTCATGACCCATCCATGGGTTTTCCATCTCTTCGCCTGGTTTCCAGGCCTCCTGGCCGGCCTCCTTTGTGTCTGGCTTATTAAACGATATGACAAGCAAAATGTGTACGAACCGAAGCCGTCAAAGCTTTTTCCGGCCGCCTGCTTCGGCTTTATTTTTACTTTAGCAACCCTGCTGCTCCTTATACCGAGTAGCCCGCCCAATGCCGCAAGCGCGCTATTTCATCGCTGTGTTGATGGAGGCCTGGTCGTGGGAGTATGTTTCATCGCAAGCTTCCTGCTTCCCCTTCGGCGCAGCGATCAATGGATACTTTCCGCTCTCATCATGCTTGGGCTAGGATTCCTAACTTGGCGAATCCCATTACCAGGACTTATGATCAACGATGCCGCCCTCTGGTCTGAAATCGGCCTGATCATGCTCGTCTTAATCCTCGTTCGCTGTTGGCATGAAGTAAAAGAAGAGTTGATGAAACTCCCTTACAAGCCTACACACAACAAACCCAAGTAGGAGGCTCCCATGAGACATAGAGTGAAATATTTTGGAGCGTTTACGCTCATCGAATTACTTGCGGTTATAGCCATTATCGCTATATTGGCAGCTCTCCTTTTTCCCGTGTTCGCCAAAGCGCGCGAAAAAGCACGACAGATAGTTTGCTTCTCTAACCTCCACCAAATTGGTCTTGCCGTCGGCATGTATAACCAAGACTACGATGGCTATTTTCCCTATGCCATCAGTCCAATGGAGGTCTACCATAACTTCTGGGCAGAATATAGCCCCTCCTTCGCCGCCCAAGTTCCCTACCTCCCTCAGTTTCACGAGGTGCTGCAACCCTATGTTAAATCGCATCAGGTGTTCGATTGCCCCTCAGATGTCGGCTTCACCGAGATACCTGCTTCCGATGTTAAGAACACTATCCCTCCTTTCTGTCAACTAGATCGCCCCCCTGTTGCGCACCCGTCTAGTTTCGTGCAGTGGGGAACCAGCTACTATTACCAAGTCTATCTTGCCGAAGGCAACTACAGCGACAGCACGTTGCCCAAGCCTGCAGAAACGCTAGTTACGGCGGATGCGGCCGGCACATGGCACGGGCAGGAACCAGGAACACAAAATTGGTATGATTGCCTTTTTGCAGACTACCATGTAAAAGCCGTTAACTGCGCACATGTGCGCAATTACGAGCCAGACCCAGTGTTTAAACCTTAAAAAGTAGGTCTGCTGTGTCGCTGCACGTGCCCACGAGGCGGTATTTGAGATGAGCCTTCACAACGTGGAGGCTCATCTGGCTACGCGCACACTAGGTCGAAGAGATGAAAGCGAAGCCGCTTCGTGGAGACCAAAATTTGTCGCTGCGCGGTATGGGCTTCCATGGCCAAAATCCCAGTCTCCAATTTTGTGCTATCCTAAAAAGGAACGTTTCGATAGACTCTCTAGGAGCTAATGCCATGTGGCGCATTCGATCTAAAGTCCTACCGGTTGCCTTCGTCCTCTCTTGCACTACCCTAAACCTCGTTGCTGCCCGCCCTATCCCTCAAACCGAGGCGGGCGTGAACCATAACGATCAGGCTGACCTCGCCTCCCTCCCGCATGTAACCGACCCGCGAACCCTTGGCTATCACCTCACCTTCGACGATGAGTTCAAAGGCAACAAACTGGACACCTCCAAATGGATCGACTCCTACCCCGATGGCGTGCGCACCCATAGCAACGGAGAACAAGAGTACTATGCGCCCGATGGCTATCGCGTGCGCAACGGCCACCTGGAACTCATCGCCGAACGGCGCTCCATGGGCGGCATGCCCTATACCTCCGGCATCGTCACCACCTACGGGAAGTTCGCGCAAGAGTATGGGTGGTTCGAAATTCGGGCCAAATTCCCGAAAGGGAAGGGCCTATGGCCTGCCTTCTGGCTGCTGCCTGCCGATAAAAGCTGGCCGCCCGAAATAGATGTGCTGGAGATTCTTGGCCATCAACCCAACAAGGTCTACATGACGAACCACTACGTGGGCGAAGACAGCAGCCACGTGGGCGATGGCGGCAACTTCGTAGGCCCCGATTTCTCCGCCGCTTACCACACCTTTGCGCTTCAGTGGCCCCCCACCGCCCTCACCTGGTATGTGGATGGAGTACCCCGATTTCGTACCACGCGCCATGTTCCGCACGTGCCTATGTATCTCCTGGTGAATCTCGCCGTGGGCGGCTATTGGCCGGGCATGCCCGACGATACCACCCACTTCCCTGCCATCATGTATGTGAAGTATGTGCGCGTCTACCAAAAGGGATGAACAGAACCCTCGTGCCCCTGCGAGAAGAATATATCACTTTGGGTCAACTGCTGAAGCTGGTGGGAGCCATCCCTACCGGAGGGGCCGCACGTGCCTTCCTGGCCACCACCACCGTCTACGTGAACGGGGAACCCGAAAACCGGCGCGGACGCAAACTCTACCCCGGTGATACAGTATCGTTCGACAACACAACCTACCTGCTCACCAAAGGAGAGAACCCTTGATCTTTCAACGACGTTGGCTCCTCCTCTTCCTTTTGGGAACCGGCTTCTTCCTCGCCGACGGTCTCCTACCCGGGCTGCGCTGGGTCGGCATCGGCTGGGCATTAGGGCTTATTGCGCTGGCCCTGCTCGATTGGGCGCTTTTGCCCCCAACTTCCGCTTTCGATGTCTATCGTGAGGTAGACGAACGGCTAGCCCTCGACACCCCCGTCCCCGTTCGCCTCACGGTGCGCAACTTCAGCACGCGCCCCCTCCATGTCGAGCTGCTTGATGCCCCGCCGGAAGCGCTCCAAAACGATCTGCCCGACCTCCCCTTTACCCTCCATGTTCCGCCCTCGAGCCGCCAAACGGTGACCTACCATCTCCACCCCAATCGCCGTGGCGACTACGCCTTCGCCGACATCACGGTACGCCTCTTCGGCCGTCTCGGTTTTGTGGGGCGCATCAGCTCTCTTCCGGCCGTGCAGGTGGTTAAGGTCTATCCGGGTCTGCGCGAGCTAGCCCATTTTAACCTGGCGGGCCAACGCCGCCAACTGCAACAGTTAGGCGTGCGTCGCGCCTATCGCCATGGCATCGGTAGCGAATTTGAGAGCCTGCGCGACTACGTGCCCGACGACGAAATTCGCCATATAGACTGGAAGGCCACCGCACGCAAAGGACACCTCGTAACCCGTCAGTACGAGCTGGAACGCTCCCAAAATATCCTGATTATGCTGGATGTGGGGCGCACCATGTGGGGAGAGCTGGAGGGACGGGCGAAAATAGATTATGCCATCCAAGCCGCCCTCCTCTTGGCCTATGTGGCCTCCTTCTTCGACGATAGGGTAGGGCTGCTCGCCTTCTCGAACCGCATCCATACCTTCCTCCCGCCACGTCGCGGGCGCCAACAGAGCTATGCCGTTCTCGAAGCCCTCCACAACCTCTACGCCGATCTCCAAGAGCCGAACTACCGGGCCGTTTTCCATTTTCTCGAAGGGCGCTGGCCACGCCGCTCTTTGCTGATCTGCTTCACCGATCTTTGGGACCCCGTCTCGGCCCGCACCCTCATCTCCACCCTTGCCGCCCAGCAGCCACGCCACCTGCCCGTCGCCGTCACCCTGCTTAACACCACTTGGGTGCGCGCCCGTGAGCAGCCGCCAGAAAGCGCCGAGGCGATCTTTCAAAAGGTCGCCGCCCTCGAAACCCTTCAGCAACGCGAACAAGCCCTGCGCCTATTGGCGCAAAAAGGGGTTTTAGTGGTAGATTCTTCTGCGGAGAAACTGTCGGTCGAGCTGGTGAACCGTTATTTGGAGATCAAAGAGCGCATGTTGCTCTAAATAGCAGGGGGATTCAAATTTTGCAAATCTGTCGTAAAAATCCTATTTTCTAATTCAGGTGGATTGTGTCATAATGTATGAGATTGCGAGCCGAGCCTGGGGAGACGTAGAGCTGTGCTTACTTTACTGCGCGAGACGCTAGGGCGCTTCTCTCGTGATATGGGGATCGACCTGGGAACCGCCAACACGCTGGTGCATGTGCGGGGTAAGGGCATCCTCCTGCGTGAGCCTTCTGTAGTGGCCATTGCCACCGATACCGGAAAACCCATCGCTGTTGGGGAAGAGGCCAAACGGATGTTGGGCCGAACGCCCAGCAGCATCGTTGCTATTCGCCCGCTGCGCGACGGAGTGATCTCCGACTTCGAGCAGACCGAGGCGATGATCCGCTACTTCATTCAAAAGGTCTACCGCCGAAACGCTCTTTTGCCGCCGCGGGTGGTTATTGGCGTCCCTTCCGGCGTCACGGAGGTTGAAGAGCGCGCGGTCATCGAGGCTACCAGAAAAGCAGGTGCGCGCGAAGCCTACACCATCGAGGAGCCGATGGCCGCGGCCATCGGTGCCGGTCTGCCCGTCTCCGAAGCGACCGGCTCGATGATTGTGGACATCGGTGGCGGCACCACCGAAGTGGCCGTCATCTCTCTGGGAGATATTGTGGTGAGCCGCTCCGTGCGCGTGGCCGGCGATGAGATAGATGAGGCCATTGTGAACTATGTGCGCCGCACCTACAACCTCTCCATCGGAGACCGCATGGCCGAAGAGGTGAAGATCGCCATCGGCTCCGCCTATCCATCCGGCCCCGATAAACAGTACGAAGTGCGCGGGCGCGACCTCCTTTCTGGGCTTCCACGCAGCGCCCTGCTCACCAGTTGCGAAATCCGCGAGGCCATTCAAGAGCCGGTTCACACCATTGTCGAAGCTGTGAAAATGACGCTGGAAAGCACCCCCCCAGAGCTTGCTGCCGACATCTATGAACAGGGCATTACCCTTGCCGGAGGCGGTGCTCTTTTGGAAGGGTTGGATAAACTGCTGGCCCGTGAAACCTGCATGCCCGTCCACATCGCTCCAGACCCGCTATGCTGTGTGGTGTTGGGCGCCGGCCGCTTCCTAGAAGAGCTAGAAGCCAACCCCGCCATGCGTCGTGCCCTTCGAGGGCGCTAGCCC
>NZ_DATGKU010000032.1:0-43062 GCF_035294505.1 Chthonomonas sp.
GAGAATGCAAAGCGCGCAGACCAGAAAAATTACCCGATAACTGCCGTGGTTCACAAGAGCACCTGTGACAATGATAGTGAGCGGCTGAGCCAAAGAGGCTGCGGTGGACTGTAGCCCCACGTAGAAACCCACCTCCTCCGGAGGCACGATGTCGGCCAATAGAGGGTAGCTTGAGGCGCTGAGAGCCGCGTTGCCGATGCCGGCCAACCCCATGACCCAGGCGATTTGCGTGAGGGTGGTGACCCGCAGCCCGCAAAGGCAGGCGATAAAGATAAGCAGGAAGCCGACAATGAGAGTCTTTTTGGGAGTAAGAACTCGGTCAGCTATTTGGCCTGCCGGAATAACGGCGAGGGCGGTAGAGGCCATAAGAATGAGAAACATTTGAGCGGCCTGATTGGCCGTGCAGTGTGTGATATGAATGACGAACTCGGTGAGCAGAGGCAGCACGGCGCCGATGCCAAGACCGGCAAGGAAGAAGCCAAGTAGTCCTAGCCGAGCCTGGCGTAAAACACGAAGCCCTTGAAGAGCGCGGACAAGCTGCTGTTTAAAGGAGGGGGGTTCAATGTCTCCTTCCGATGCCTCAAGAGGAGGAGGTTCCGGTGTGGTTAGACAGGTGATGAGTGCTAGAATGAGCATGAGAGCCGCAGAAAGCAGAAATTTGGTGGTGTAGTTGCCCGGCATGAGGAGGATCATCGCTTGTCCGAACAGTCCAAACAGGCTCCAGATGGCGGTAACGCGCCCCCGTTGTGGTTCCGGGGTGATGTCGGGTAGGAGCGCCTGATAGGGATCGTAGGCGATATTGAAAAGGACGGTGGATAGGAAGATGAGAAGCACAAGAAGACCAAGACGGATAGAAGAGGGGAGGTGGGTTGCCGCTGGAACCAGGGCGAGGAAGAGAGCGGCCAATGGAGTAAACAGCAGTATAAAGGGCCGTCGTTTACCGAGAGGGTGGCGCAAACGGTCGCTTGCGGTGCCCACAAGAGGTTGAATGATCGCCCCTTCAAAGGAATGGGTGCTGCCCATAAGCCCCATCAGAATGGCGTTTTTTGTGAAACTGCTGAGAAATGGGGCGATGAGGGCATTATTCAAAGAGAAGAAGGTGCCATAGCCGAAATTGGCCAAACTGTACCAAAAGATTTGGCTTGGGGTTAGAAAGCCTTGGGGGGCGCCGGAATCGTCCTTATTGGGGTTCACGCGATGTCGCTCCGCCTGGAAGATAGTTGAAGGCCTTTTCGTAGTCTGAAAGGTTATCTATGTCGTAGGCGACCTCGGGAGGAGCTTTGGCGTGCGCGAAGGCTCTGCACTGAAGTATCCTTTCGGCCCGTTGCACAATTTCGGGAACCGTGAGTTGATGGGTAAAAAAACGCCAGGCGACAACAGGCCCCACGCGAAGAGCCGTTTTCCACTGGCTCTTGCGTGAATGAAAGAGAGACTCTAATAAGGGCAGCAGATGCAGGTAGAGCGAGGTAGAGACGCGAAAAACGCAGCCTGTTGTCCAGTATCCGTCCTTTAACCGTACGAAGACCGCCGGCGAGCTAGGAAAACGGGCCTCAAACACCTCGCGACGCACGACGGGCACCACGAGGTCGGCATCGGCAGGGCATTCGTTAAGAAAGTTGGTTAGCACCTCGGAGGAGATAAAGGGCAGATCGGTGGTAAGCAGAAGCAGTTTCTCTGTGGGGCCGTCGGTTTGTTCGCACAGCCACTGAATGCCCAGCGCGATATTTTCCGGTGCCGAGTGTGCTGGGGGGACGACGGCATCGGCACCGCAGCGTCGGGCTTCGCAGGCGACTTCCTCGTTCCCGATAACTACAACACGCCTCACCTGGCGGGTGGAACGTAAGGCAGAAAGAGCACTACCTAGGAGCGTTTGCCCTTGCCAAGGGATGAGCGCTTTTATGGTTGTGCCAACTTTTGCCGCAAAAGCCCCACCAATGCGCCCGTCGGCGGGCAGGATGGCATCATAAAATTCCACCGAGCATGTCCTCTGCGCTCTTTATGTATCCTTATCACTCCGCCCTGCCGCCTAGGTAGCCGCAGGGCGGAGCGGTTTACTTACGATGTCTAGTCGGTTATGACACCGAGTTTTTTGAGCTGAGCCATATAAAACTCCGGTGGGTGGGCGCCGATGGCGTAGGTGCGCACGATTCCGTCTTTGTCTATGAAGAGGGTTGTCGGAATGCCTTGAACGCCGTAGAGCTTTGTGGCCACAGAATCTTCGGATTTTCCTGCCGGGTCTAACAACACGTTCATCTTGTATTCGGGATGTTTCTTTAAGAAGGCGGCGCAGGCATCGGGAGTGTCCCATGTGTTAACGGCCAGCACCACAACGCCCTTATCGGAGTACTTCTCGTAGATTTTCTCGATAGTAGGCATTACCATTTGGCATGGCCCACACCAACTCGCCCAAAAATCCACAATAACCACCTTTCCTTTGAGATCGGCGAGGTCCCATGTTTTCCCGTTGGTGTCTTTAAGGCTAAAGTCAATGGCCGGTTTCCCAACGTACTTTTGTTGCATCGCCAGCTCTTCGGGGTCATCGAGATCGGCTACCAGTTTCGCATCGCCGGGAGGGGCGAAGGTGAAAAGGTCGTTCGGGACGGCGGAATTCGTATGGACGTCGCTTAGCTCTTCGGTAACCGATTCGGCATCGTGTTTCCAGTAGGCGCCGGCCAGGAGGTGGGTCTGTTTGTTAAAGTAGATGTGAATGGTGGTGGCTCCCGCTTTGACGACCATATCGTTGCAAAGTTGCCCATGGTAGCTCGTGGGTGGGGCTAGTGTGGCCAAAGAGAGAAAGCCGGAGGCTTTATCAAGACTGTGTTGCACGATGAGCACCACAAGCACGCTCACGAAGCGGTTGCGGGGTATGGCGCCGAGGAGATCGTCGGACTTGGCCAAAGAGGTGGGGGCAGCGTCTTTGGTGTACTCCTGAACGGCTTTCCTGTAGGTGTAGAGGTTTTGTCCGTCCGAGATGAGGAGGTCATCGTCCGAAGAGGCTTGGACGTAGAAGCGATTGGGGCGTTTAAAGGCGAGTTTGGTAACAAAAGAGGTCGTTTTCTGATCAGCGGAGTGGAGAGTCCAGGTTTCAGTATGTTCGTAGGCGGTGAGCTTATCGTAGGCCGATGAGGCCGCTTTCAATACGGCTGCCACATCCGGCTTAACATTTTGCAGGCTGTTATCAGCCTTGGCAGCGCGTATGGGAGCGAGGCTGCAGAGAGCGCCGATGAGGCCTACAAAGAGGCGATGGTAGGTGTTCATAGATGTCTCCTTTCAAAACGAGCGCAGGATTTTCTGGCGCAGAGCGCTCTTCTCCTGCTCGCGGAGGGCCACGAGGAGATGCGACTGGCGTGTAGGCCCTAGCGTGATCCAGTGGGCGCCCGCGGGGACGGCAAATTGGAACAGGTCGTCGGGCACGGGCTGATCGATTTTCACGTTCTCGATGATCTCGGCGAGTTCGCTTTTATCTACCCCTTTTTGAACCGATGTATGGAGAAGGTGCGTTGTGGGGTCAAAATAGAGCGAAACGGGCATATCTTGGTCGGATAGATTGATCGAGAGAACCTGATAGGTCTTCCCGTTATCGGTTACGGTGGTTGGGGCTGGGGCCGCCTGGAAGCCAGCACGTAACTCTGGGTCAACTAGGGGATTCCCCTGAAGCATGAGGCTGACGAGGTAGGAGGCCACTCCATCGAAGTTCACATCATTTACGAAGTCGAACTGGGTGAGCGAGGCGGGCGCCCTAAGGCGCGTATAAGTTTTATCATTACCATCGTAGTTCACGATGTACTGCCCATCGGAGACGACGGTATTCGTGGAGTTGCTTTCCGAGCGATAGCAGTATTTGTTGGGGCGAACCATGGCCAGCGTATAGGCGCGGTCTACAATGATTTGGCCTTGGGCATCCCGTTGAATCAGCTCTGCGGTATGGCGATAGGAGTTCATATGTTGGTAGGCGGCAGTGGCCTGCTGCAGTAGGGTGGCAACTTCGGGACGTAGTCCACTGTAGGGGTTAGCCGTTGTGTTGTTCGGTTCCTGCGCCGCTGCCGAGACGCCCAAACAGGCTAACACTACCCCAAACCATCCAAAGAACCGAGCGACTTTCATACGAAGGCACCTCACTTAGGTTGTTTAATTTGAAAGGGAGCGCGGGCCAGGCGACGGGGCACCTAAGGCTCGCTTTGATCTATTATGGCCGCAATACGTTTTTCGAACTTATCAAGTATGGCGCATTTTTGACCTTGATTTACTCTCAAAACGCCGTCTTAGGCCTTCCCAAAAACCGCCAAAAGTATGTGTATTGTATTACGACTTCCTGCTTAGATTAGTTCCCAAAAGGCTTGTTGGGGGTTGAAAAGGGCTACACAGAAGGACTTCCTAGAAGCTTCTAACAAGGGGGATAAAGACACGCAAGGCTTTTGCGCGTGACGGCTAGAAACGGCTTCTAGCGGCAGCAGTAGGCCTTTTTGAAGAGGGACTCGCAAAGAGATGGGCTTAGGCCTAAGGCAAGTTTCGGCACACCTCAAGAGTTGGGGAAAAATAAGAAACACTTCACAATGGCCATTTTGTTTCACCCTTCGGCTTCGGCTTCTCCTCCTCCAAATTCGGAAGCGTCTTCGGCTTGCAGCTCTGCTTCGAGTTCATCGAGTTCGGAAAAGCCTACCTCACCCGTATCCCCTCGTAACCGGTTCCTTAAGCTCACCTCTATCCGCTTGGCTAATTTATCCAGGAACTGACGGTAAGCGGCATCGTCTCTACAATACTGCTGCATGCCCTCATAGCCTATCGCCAACAGCAACCGAACTAAGTCAAAGACCGTACCCTTGACGATCTCGCCTACGGCTTTGGCGTCCAAATAAGCCCTATCGTAGAGTTCCCGCTCTTTCCTCGTCTTGGCCGCTATCTCTTGGTAGTATCCGGCGCGCATGAGGGATTCATAAACCCGTGCTGCCGTCAGATTCCCCTCTTGGGCCGCTTCTAACAGCTTCTCAAGCGAAGCTTCCTCGCCCTCCACCCATACCCATACACGACCGTCTTCGTGCTTAGAACGTAACTCTCCTCGCTTTATCTTCTTGTAGATCGCTTCTCTGGTCACCCCTTTTTCGGCAGCATAGACGGAAGCTAAAATCCAGCGCCCTTTTTGACCTTCCATCTTCCCTCCTTGTTTGCGTTTGGTTCGTCTCCTCGACCTTACGGTTCGTCTCTCTCTATTAATATAAAGGCCTTGTGCTTTCAAGCCTTCTCGATTTCACACTCCATCCGAATGTACCACCACCGTTTGAAAGGAACCCTTTTTCCGCCTTCAGCGCACAGGGGGGTGGTGTGTGCGATTCACCAGGAACCCATCAGGGCAGACGCTGAGGGCGAAGCCGTGCCGCTCTAGGAGGGTTCGTAGCTCCTCGAAGTGTTCGGCTACGGCACGAAGCGGTACCATGAACTCTTCCAGCTGGTGAATGCGTACCAGGGCCTTGTTGTTGTCTTGGAGGTAGAAGTCAAAGGCAAGGCCTAACAAGACGGCAAGGCCTTCGATGTCTTGGGGCAAGGCAGGACGCTTGTCTTTAACGTAGGCAAGGGGCATAGCGGTGGGAACGTCGAAGTCGTAGCCGATCTCTCCATGCTCGTAGAGGGCATCGAGGGCTTCGATAGCGGCATCGTAATCGCATTCGGCTTGGGTACGAAGCTTTGGGAACAGCTGAGAGAGGGGCATCGTACCACCGGCTTCCAGCAGAATGCAGAGGGCGATAGCCGAAGCTTTGGTGAGGTTAGCCATGTTGTTTCTCCTTTCGCTTCAGGTCTTCAATGGCAGCAACAACAGCAAAAACATCACTCTTGAGAACTTGGGCTAAGACTTGCGGTGAATCCCACAAGGCTTTGCTTTTGGTGAGGAACTCTTTGTCTTCGTCACTAAGGGCAGGTCGTGCTATGATAACGTCGTTTTCCGCCTTTACGAGGGTGAAGGCAGGAAGGATTCTTTTTCGCAATTCCTCCATGTAAAATGCGACTTGCCCATAACCCGCTTGGTTTGGTGTCATACAAATTTCCCCTACCTGCTCAAGCCGTTTTCTGAGATAACATGCTAAATAATCTAACTTGGCGTTTACGTCAGCGGTGGGAGGTGGAGGTGAAGGGGAAGAGGGAATCTCCTCTACGGTGTGGTTCTCTTCAGCTGGAGGGGGAGCGGGTTCTGCTGCTTCGTCTTCGGCGAACGGGTCTCCCTCTTCGTCATCATCGAACGGATCTATATCGGCTTCTTCCTCCTCTTCGTCTTGATCAAAAGGATATTCATCGTCTTCTGTTAGCGTGTCTGTTTCCGACTCTTCAGAGAAGGGATTTTCGTCTTCATCGAAGGCATCGTCAATCACCCATTCGGGTTCTGCGTCGTCACCCCCCACCGGTGAGAGTTCATCCGCTTCCTCGTCGTCATGAAGTGTGTTTTCTTTATCCTCCTTAACCACCGCCCATTCTGGCGTTTCGTCCCCTTCAGTTGGGGGGATTTTTGAATCGGAGTCCGTAGAATCGTGTGACAAAATAGACAAAATTCGGCTTACCCCCCCTTTGGAACTAATTTTGTCAATTTTGTCACAGGTTTTGGGGGGATCGGAATCGAAAACGAGGGGGTTAACGAAGCATTTGGTGCTAGGCCTACCGGCCCCTTGGGGGTATATCTGATCGGTGCGAATCCATCCGTTTTTGGCCAAAAAGTTTAATGCGACCGAAACATCGTCTGCGGTAGCATGATACCATCGTTCGACATCCCGCATAGTAAACTCTCTTAGGCCTTCTTCCTTGATTCTTTTTGCGAGGGTGAGGGCGAGGTTCCGTGTGGTGTCCGAATTCGCTTGTGCGAAGGCATAGAGGGCATGCTGAACGCACCATCCTGCGATCTCTATTGCCCTCTCTAGGTTCTCCAGAGTGATTTTGGTGCTTTCCACATCCTCCACCAATTGGAGAATTCCAGCTATCCGCAACACCACTCCAGGTAATCGTGAACCCCATTCTTTTCTTTCGCAGAGTATCCCTCCTTCCCTCAAAAGGGGTTCCGCTTCGTTGTCATGATATCGGCAAAAACGCTCAAACGCTTCGGGAGACAAAATGAGTCGCGAAGGGTTTGGGAAACGCTCTATTCGTGCAGACAAGAGGGTTCGCATTAAAGTGCGCCATCTCTCTTTCAAGGACGGCTTAATCTCATCTCGACAGAAAGTGCGTTCGCCGGCTACAGGAGGACACCAACAATAGAGGAGACGTGCAAGGAAACCCGAAGCCACCAACTCCCCATCACGAAGCAGCTCTCTTGCGACATGAGGTTGAAGGCATGTGGTTATGGACGCTACGGCACGTGCGAGATCGACGCTCCGATCTCTTCGATCAACCACAAGGCGCGCTCCTCCATGGGCCTTCAGCAAGGCACCGGTAGTGCGCGCCAAGCGAGAAGCGTTTTCCGCATATCTTCCCCCTACCACAACCCGTAAAAGCTCAGGTTCGTCATCTAGGACGATGACCAGACCTTTGTTTTCTTCTAGGCGCTGCTCGAAGGCTTCAATGGTAGCACTCTGCACAAGTAGGCGAACGGGTTTCCGAACCTCTGGTTTTGTGAGTTCTTGCAGCTCCTGCTCGAGTGCAGCTCGTTCTGGCGCCGAACGCTCTAACTTTGAGAGTTTCGAGATTATCTCTTTTTTTCGCCCTTGATAGGCTTCCATGAGGGCTTCGGTGCGTTCTATCTCCTCCTCTGCTTCCTTGCGTTTTTTCGCTTCCCACTCGAGGAAGGGGGCAGTCACGAATTCAAAAACAGCACTCTTACGCTCCCCACTAGGCGCGATAGCCAGGACGTACAAACCTAACTCTTCCTTGTAGTCTTCTTTCGGCTCTACTCTCCATCCGCCGGCCACGCAAGCGCTAAGCGTGCCCAAAAGAACGCTGGTAGCGAGTTCGACAGAAACTTGTATTTTCGTGCTGATCTCTTCGGCCATCTCCCGAAGGAGAGAGGGGAAGCTTCCCAACGGAACAGGGGGAAGAATGACCTCTTCGTCGAGAGGAAGCGGGTAGTGCCATTCGATTTTGGCGACCGAAGCTTGTTCGAGTGCTTTTGTTAGCATTTCCAGAATCTCCTGTGGTATGGTTTTTCGATCTTTCAAAGTCTCAGGGGGCGTCAACGCATTGTAGAAACAATCGCTTTGGGCATGATATGAAGGGGCTACGACGCACAATTCGGTGTGCTGCGTTCGAACTTCAAACCCGCAAAGCCTTAGTGTAGCTTGCTTTTCTAAGAGTGGCGAAGGCAGCTCGCTAAAGGCGAAATAAACATGGTAGCCTTTTCCCGTCTTTTCAACGTGCGCGCTTTCTGCTTGGCACAATTCGAGGAACTCTTCGATCGTTAGACTGTTTGGTTCGAGAATTTTTTCTCGAAAGACATTGAGATCGTCAATGTCCAGCACCACCAAATTCCATCGTTGCCCACATACGACCGCTAAGTTCGAGGGCGATTGTGCCCTCTTTTCAAATTCTTTCGCATCGAAGGGGGTTTCCTGAAACTCCTTCCATGTCTCTATTGGGGCTTTTTCCCCGAACGGTATGGGAATAGGATTCAGACCAGCTTCTCGATATATTTGGGCAAAACGAAGCATCTGCTGCCGATCATAAAGTGCGAGGGCTTTCGTTTTCTCTAGTCTCATTGGAGCAGATTTTACGACGGCAGCGGCAGGGCGTTGGTCATTCAGCGGAACCAAAATACCCATTCGCTCAAACTCTCGCACGATGTCGCCGAAGGGGCATTCTCGAAAACAGTGGAGGAGAAGCTTCGTGCCTTCGATGGTGATCGAAAGCGAAGGGTGCTCATCACCGTTCGCATGATTGCTTCCGCAAGGGCAGCTGCAGATGTAGCCGCTTCCTGTTGGCGAAGCATTTTGTAATTTGTTTTCGTAGAAGATATAGGAACGATTCCCTAGTAAAATCGTTCTGGACATCTTATTCCTCCTTGTTTTTAGCCGGCTTCGTGCCGGCAGTGTCTTTTTTTTGCTTTGGCAAGGGGGGGGCGTTCCTTGCCTTGAAGGAGAGGTTTGCCGGCCTTCCTCCAGCTTTTAGTTTGCATGCCCCTCCTTGCCATTGTCTCGCTCTGCGAGTAACAGAGCGATTTCGTCAAGCTTGTAGATGGCGGCCATTTTTTGAAGGAGAAGCCCACCAGGTAGGTGGTGCCCATTCTCGATAGCGGCAAGATACCGCTCGCTAATCCGAAGTCTCTTAGCTACCTCTTCTCGTGTAAGTCCCGCTGCTTCTCTAGCTTCCTTGAATCTTCGTCTCATTCTCTATCTCCTCCAGCTTTGCGGCAAGCGTAGCGGCAACTTCGGCGCGCCCCTCACGAATGGCTTTTTTGAGTTCCATCTCAATAAATTCACGAGGTGCGACCCATATCTGCCATTGGCGATAGTGGCGTCGAACTGGTGCCTTAATCAAACCTTTCTTGATTCGGTTGTAAGCTCCAAAGTATTCAAGACCATTCAGTTCGGCGTACTCTTTGAGCGATACCCACATCTTTTTGGTTCTCCTTTGGTTCGGGTTCTAACAAGTTATGCCACGTCGCTTTACCAGGGCCCGCTAATAGGCGGAGGTGAATTTTTTTTGGGGCCAAACAAAAAGCCCTTCCGCCATAGAAAAGCGAAAGGGCTAGAGGGTTTTAGGGGTGTGTGTGGGGTTTAGCCTACTTCTTCTTCCCCAAGTTGGCCAAGGGGCTTGCTACCTCATGTTCCCTTGCCATATCGGCACCGGCGAGCTGCACATAACGGTTCGTCATGGCCAAGCTGGTGTGTCCTAGTATCTTCATCAAGGGCAGTTGGCGCCCACCGTTCCTCAGGAACATAATCGCGAAGGTGTGTCGCATCGTGTGGGGGGAACACCGCTTACCCGTGATCTTAGCCTTCTTGCCCAACACTTCAAAGAGTCGGTCTGCAGACGCACGGACGAATCGGGTTCCTCGTTCCGTGACGAAGAGGGGGTCGTCATCTTTTATCCCTTCTCGTGTCTTGATGTAGCTTACCAGCGCCTTGTAGCATCGAGGGGAAATCGGCACGACACGCCCTTTGTTGCCTTTGCCGTGACGAATGAACACCTCTCGTGTCCTGATGTTGATGTCATCAACGTTGAGGTTTAGGGCTTCGCTGATGCGCATACCCGTGTCCAAGAGAAGGCACAACAAGGCGTAGTTGCGTTCGGCATGTCTTGTTTGCTTTGCGGCTTCGAGTAGGCGCATGACCTCGTCTTCTGTGAAGGGGGCGATTTCGTCTTGCCGAATGATAGGACGTGGCACGCCCTCTAGAATGTCTACGTCGAGTTCCCCTTCTTCGAGAAGATAGCTTACGAAGCTACGAAGGGCGGTGTAGCGGGAGTTGACGGTCCAGGGTTTAAGCCCTTTGCGCTGGAGATAGGCAAAGAAGGCCTTGAGGGTTTCGGTGTTGAGACGGTCTCGTTCGTGTTCTTTAGCGAAGCGTAAGAAGGTTTTGAAGCTTCGCTTATAGCAGTCAAGGGTGTTATCGCTTACGCCACTGATCTGTTTGGTGTACAGGAAGCTTTGGAAGTAGGCTTCTGCAGCTTCGATAGAGAGCGACTCTTTCAGGGTAACGTCCACTCGTTTGGCCAAAGCGGCCAAAGTATTTCGATTGTTGTGAAGCATGTATCCCTCCATAGCGGAGGAAGGCCGGCATAATGAGAGTATATCACGTTGTTTTAAGTCTCGTCAAGCTTTTTATGCCTGAGTTCGAACTTATCAAGTTCCTTGCAAAGGAGGGCATAAAGCTCTGTATCGGTTGCCTTCGCCTCTTGCAGGCATGCGAAGAGATAGTCGTATCCTTCCAGGGGGCAGCCCTCCAGGAGGAACTTATGCGCGCGTGCCCCTATTTTGAAGGCGATGAGTTGCTTGTTGGAGAGTTTAGGGTTCACGCGCGTTATCCTCCTTAGGAGGATGGTTGTTATTCGTGTTGTTACGTTCTATAGAACCGTTCTGCTGTTTTCCTCGGCCGCGCCCTCCGCGCCGTCTGCGGCGTCGCCTGCCGGCAGAGAGCGGCTCCCCGGTATCGGCGGGTTCCTCTTCGCTGCCGTTTGCCGCAGGCGCCTCTGGCTCCAGCCCTAGCTCCTCGCGCGTGGGGGCGAGCACCGCTTGCAGGGTCTCTAGGGCCTCCGCCACCACGCTTGGGTCGAGATCGGTTTTTGGCAGCGCCTCAGGCAGCAGGGGAGACGCGGCGTCTTGCACCGGCTCATCCAGATGAGGAAGGCCAATGCGCTCCATCTGATGGTAAGAGGCGGCAAGGAGGAGATAGGTTGTGCCTTGGCGCAGAGGCAGCGTATATTCGGCGGTTTCCTGGGAGAGCAGGCGGCATTGAGCGAGGTCATAGAGAGCAGCGGGAGCTGGCAGGCGCAGGACACACCGGCCATCTTGTGTGGCATGAAGGACGATCCACCCCGATCCGGCCTCTACGATGTGTTCGCCCTCAGAAACCCACAGGTGGGCGCCGGCGAAACGGCAAAGCCCGCGCAACAGTTCCAGCGGTAGAACCGTCTCGCCGATAAAAACGGACTTCCAATCGCCAAGCTGTTTCACCGCCATGGAGGGCAGGCCGGTTTCGATATATTCGGCCAGCACGATGGCATCGGGATCATCCACATAAAAAGAGGGGTTTAGACGCTCCCGATAGCCAAATTCGAGGTCGGTAAGGCGTTCCGTTATGGGGTGGGCGGTTTGCACAACTCGCGAGCCCATTTCAGCGCTCCAAGGTTGCATGCGCAAGCGAATGCCCACCACATCGAAGGCGGTCTCCTCCATGCCGCTTGAAGCGCGTGGTTTCGCCTCGCACGTGCCCGGCGCGTAGAGCCAAACGAGTGTTTTTTTGCCGGAGTGCAACTTCTCGCGAATGGCCGTTCGCTGCTCCGACGTAAGGCGGAAGGGATTGAGAAAAATGTAGAGCTTGCCTTCGGTTGGAAAGTTCGGCGAGGTGATGTCGCTTTGCAAGTAGAGGCCATATTCAACGCCGCAGCGCTGCACTACATCGCGCATCTCGGTGGTGAAACGACGGAAGAACCCCTCACCACGCTGGATATGAAGCAGGCTCTTTTCATCTATCAGAACGACCACTTCCGGGTCTTTTCGAGGGATGCCGGGGGCAGAGACGATATTGGCGAAGAGGTTCAGGCGTTTCCAGATGGCCTCGTCATCGAGCCAGCCTTCCCCCCAGAGGTCCATCCAGCCTACGGCGGTGCGATGAACAAGGGCGCGGCCTATGGTGCGCAGTTGAGCCTGTTCGGTTTGACGTGCGTCTGCAAGGCGCGGGTTAAAATCGTCGGGTGTTTTGTTGGGAACGGCTAGATGGGTTTTGGTATCGTCTTCCGAGAGCCACAGTTTGCCGTGAAGCCACATGGAGTCGACCGGAGCCGGAAAGGAGGCGGCCCCGCCGGGCTTTCTATCTCGATAGGAAGGAGGGCCGCAGATTAGGTCTATGCAACGCTCGGCCAGCAGCCTATCGAGGGCAAGATGACCGCTGTATCCGTGGGTGAACTCGAACGTGTACCCGTAGCATACCGAAACCAGGGCGCGGTAGGCTGTAGCGCGTTTCACGGTGCGCGCCAGGGAAACGATACGTCGTGCGGTGGTTTCGGAGGTGAACTCCATAAAGTCAATGAGGTGGCGTTCGCGGCGTGTCTCAAAGAAGGCGCGCGTTGGGTCGGGTTTGGTGGGAAGAGCGGGTATTTCCGCCGTATGAAACTGCACGTCGCCATCGAACCACGCTGCGCGGAGGGCTATAAGGCTACCTTGGTAGCGCTCGCGAAGCCAGTCTCGAAAAGCGTCACGATTGGCCATCGAGCGGTCGAAGCCGAGATCGGCGGGTTGAAACCACTCCCCTCGTTCGAGGTGATAGCCGAAGATGCGTTCGCCCCAAGGTTGCAGGCGCAGGTGCTCGATGAGGGTTTGCAGGGAGCGTTCGCACTCTTGCCAAAACCGCTGGCTTGTGATGGAGGGATCGCCGATGGTGCCGTCGGCGTAAGTGCTCATCTCAAGGGGATACTCGCGTCGCCAGCCGGGAGCCGGGTAGAACACGAGCCGTGGCATGACGAACCCTTCAGGGTCGGCCTCAAGAATGGCGCGTAGGCGTGAGTCGATGATCTCCAGTGTCTCACTCGCTTCGGAGAGGGGGCAGGGGAGTTCGATCAGAGTGGAGTGGAGATGAATGCCCGCTTGGGCTGCCTGACGAATCTCACGAAGCACCTGGGCCGTGCATTTTTCGTCGCTCAGGTTACCAAAGAAGAGAGTGGGCGGATAGGCCCAACCGTTGATCAGAATCACCGGCATGCCGTCGCGCTCCACAATGTGGGCACCGACGGCGATATCTATGGGCGGTTCTTCTGCGGAGGGCAGCGTCTCCGGCAGAGCCGGCGCGCGTTCGGTACGTCTGCGGGTAGTACGTGCCCGCTCTCTTGGGTAGGCCGTAGCCGATGCGGGTGCGGCATCAAGGCCGACGCCCTTCCCCTCAAGGCCGACGCCCTTCCCCTCAAGGCCGACGCCCTTCCCCTCGTCGAGCGACTTTTTTGCGCCTCGCCGCGTGGGTTTAGTCTCTGCTGTCTTTTGGGCATCGGAGCGCTTTTGCGGGCGTTCTATGGGGGCGGTAGGCGCTTCTATGTCGGCTGCCGATTCGGGTGTCGGCAGCGCTTCCTGAGTAGGTAAAGCTTGTGAGGTGACCTCTAAGGGAGGCGTTTCTGAGGGCGGTTCCGCTAGGGGGCTAACGCTCTCCTGAGAATCTGGCGCTGCGGGGAGGGGTGTCAGCGTTGAAGCCTCCTCCCCTTTTTTGCGTCTAGACGTGCGACGCGGTTTAGACACCGGCTGCTCGGCGGAGGAAGGCTCCTCTGTTTGCACTTCGGCGAGGCTAGCGCCTTCGGCTGTCGTGCCGTCGTTCCCTGTTCCTTTGGTTTCTGGGGGCGCCTTAGCCAATGAGGTTCCCTCCGCCGCAACATCGGCGGCATTTGGAGGCGATGGTTCGACCGCGCTCTTTTTGCGTCGGCGTGTTGTGCGTTTCGCAGAGGAGGCTTTGGGGACAGGCTCCTCGGCTGTCTCTAACGTCTCTGAGCTTTGGGTTGCACTCCCCTCTACGTCTTCCGAGTTTTCATTGTTTGTTGCCGTTAAACTTGTCCCAGATGCCGGTTCCGATGTGGATGCTGCGGCAGACCCCGTGCGCCTACGGGTTCGGCGGCGCGTTGCGGGCGGCGCATCCGCATCAGACGGCCCCTGCGTAGGAAGCGTCTCCTCTGAAGCGTTCGGAGTGTCGGCTTCCTGCCGGAGTTCGTCGTGGGTCATTCAGTTGTCTCCTAATCTCTGTTCCGCCGCATAGTGTGCGGAGGGAACGGCCTTCAACCAACATGGGCGTCGAATAGGCGCTTATTCCCTCTTGAAGAAGTCAGGTTTTGTCAAATTTCAGCTTTGCCGCTGAGCCTAGGTGCAGCGAGCGCCTTTTTAAGGCCGCGTTATAACGGTTGTCTCGCTCTTTGCATGGAGGGCCTCACGAAGCGAGATTTGAGCCTAGATTGCAAATCGAGTATCAGCGGCACCGAGTTCCCTGTGCTTAGACGCGAAGCCCTTGCGGAACAACTACAATTATACTATGCAGTATGCTTTTTGACAAAAATCCTCTCGTAGCCTCTACGAGAGGAAGTGAACCAAAAGAAACTCTCTGTCTAGGTCTAAACATCCGAGGTCAGGACTTATATCCTCCAAACATGCAATGTAAGGCCATCCACTACCGACACACCAAAACCGATGAGGCGATGCCCGCGGCATAACCTGTAGCTTTCCTTTAGACCCGGTGTGAGTTCAGGAGTTCAGGTTTAAGCGGTATCGTTTGGCTGCGTTCCGGCCCTACGGAAAGCATGGCGATGGGGAGTTGAGTCAGTTCCTCCACTCTTTGGATATAGCGCAGGGCGGTGGAAGGCAGGTCTTTAACATCGCGCACGCAGGCGAGGTCTTCATGCCAACCTGGAAGGGTTTCGTAGAGGGGGGTCACGGTGTTCTCCATGAAAATCTCGACGGAGGGTACGTCGAGGGTGCGGCCTTGCCTATCGGCGTAAGCATAACAGATTTTCACCTCATCTAGGCCGGAGAGAACATCGAGATGGCCCAGAGCAAGGCATGTAAGCCCATTGATCTGGGCGGAGTAGCGGAGGACGGGAATATCGAGCCACCCACATCTTCTTGGGCGGCCGGTGGTGGTGCCGTATTCGTGGCCTTTTTCTCGAATATATTGGCCGGTGGCGTCGTGCAGTTCGGTGGGGAACAGGCCGGCCCCAACACGGGTGGTATACGCTTTGGCAACGCCGACTACACCGTTAATGAGGGTAGGCCCCACGCCGGTGCCCAGACAGGCCCCGCCCGCAATAGGGTGCGACGAGGTGACATAGGGATAGGTGCCCAAGTCTATATCGAGCAAGCTCCCTTGTGCGCCCTCAAAAAGCACGCCGCCCTGCACGGCCGCAGCGTGGATGAGGGGAGTTGTATCGCAGACATAGGGTGTTATCTGTTCGGCGTAGACTGCATACTCCTCGAAAAGCGCGTCGGCGTTTAGTGGGGGCTGTTGATAGACATGGGTTAATATAGCGTTTTTAAGCGCGAGCACCTCCGTGAGGCGTTCTCTAAAACGCGTTGGATGAATGAAATCGCCGAGGCGAATGCCGATGCGGGCGGCCTTATCGGCGTAGGCCGGGCCGATGCCACGACCGGTTGTCCCGATTTTCGCTTCGCCCCGTCGGTTCTCTTCGAGTTCATCGAGGAGACGATGATAAGGGAGAATGACATGGGCGGCTGCGGAAAGGTGAAGGTTGTGTAGTTCCACGCCACGCCGTTTGAGATCGGCGATCTCTTCGGAAAGGATGGCCGGGTCTATAACGGTGCCCGCCGCGATAACGCATTGAAGGTGCGGATGAAGGATGCCGGCAGGAATGAGATGGAAACGAAACTCCTCGTTACCTACTTTCACCGAGTGGCCGGCGTTGTTGCCACCGCCGTAGCGAACCACCATGCGCGCCTCTTGGGCCAAATAGTCTATCAGCTTCCCTTTGGCTTCGTCGCCCCACTGCGCGCCCACAATAACTAAGTTGTTCATACGTTTCTCGACCTCCAGCCCCACGGGAGTCGAAGCCGCGCGGGGCGGTTTCGTTCCTCCCTTTTCCCTCCACCTGAGGGGATCCGGAGGCGATAGAATAGCGGCATAGGGCTGCCAAACTTCTCGTATTTTTTAAAATGCAACCCCAAATGCCGAACTATTATAGCACAAAGCTTTCCATACGGGGAATGAGAGCCGTACCGACCCTCTTTGCCTAAAGAGGGTCGGTGTGTTGTTAGGTTAAAGCGGGAAGCGGAGTTGAAGCGTGAAGAGCGCAGGGCCAAATCCGGCAAAATGGACGGCGCCCTCAAGCCCTAGCTCCCGTGTGAAGTTGGCTCCGAAGACGATTTTGCCACCAAATCGCGTTCGCTCACCAAAGTAGGGGCCGATGCCAAACCCAAGATAGGGGTTATGGATGCCGACGAAGGCCGGATGGTAGATCAGATCAAAGGTGAGCGGGAAGAGGGTGGAAACTCCACCGAAGTTCGCCGAGACGATGGCATCAAAATCGATTCGAGCGCTAGAACCCCTTCCGAAATGAACTCCGGGCACGTCGAGGTCTACCCCACCGTCGAATTTGGTGCGAGGGGAAAGCTCCGCTCCTAATCGCAGGTTGAGAGGAACGAAATGACCTCCAATGATAGGCCCAACCTGACAGGGAGCGGATTTAGAAAAGAGATCGGGGGTTGGACGCTGGAGGACAGGCGAAGACGATGTGGCAGGGAGCGAGGGCGTATCCGCTTTGGCGAACAGAGGAACGCTTACGAGCGTGGCGAAGGCGATGGCTTTGCTCAGCTGAAAGCGGGAAATCATGGGCGAAAAACCTCCTCATCGAGAAAGATATTGATTTGAGAAAGGAAAAAGGCAACCTCTTTAGTCTAGCATATTGGAAGCGATTCAGAGAAATTTTGTTCCCTGTCTTCAAGAAAGCTGCCTCGTCCTCTTGGCGAGCTAGGCTGATGGCCACAAAATGCGAAGCAACATGCCGTCGAGCAATAGCCCCAAACAGGCCATTACAACGGCCCAAAGCTTCCACTTGCGGAAATGGAGCGATTGCAGAAGCAGCATAACACCGAGGAGAAAAGCTGGAATGGCGCTCTGCTGCACTCCGTAGACCAGCGCTCTATGGACAGAAGGCGTTAGCGCATGCTCTCGCCAGAGCGAGGCGGTTCCTCCCATAAAGAAGAGCATGACAAAGATAAAGACGAGGCAAGCAATCCGCTCGTTCGTTCCGAGGTCGGCGGCGCATGCCGTGATGAAGAGACTGAGGGCAAGTAGGCCGGAGATGCAAAGACTGGGAAGTAGGGAGGTAAAAGCGGTAGGCTCTTGGTAGAGATGTACTGCCATCATGGCAAGCGGCGAGAGGCAGAGTAGCCAAAGCGGTAAAAACCAGAAGGCCACTTGCCGAAAGGTGGGCCGTGCGGGCAGTACGCGAAGGAACACCGGAATCTGCACTTGGCCAGCGCTGCCTTCTACCGTGATGTGATCTTCAAAGGCGCCCGTTTCCCAGACTCTTCTGCTATCGGCCACAATCTGGAGCGTTTGTCGAGGATGTTGAAAGTTGATGGGACTTACCTCAACCCACTCTGGAGCATGAACAACACATCCCTGCACAGGCCCCTGCACCCCTTTAGAGAGTACCCGTGCGCGCACGGTGCGCTTTTCTCCTTTTCGCAGTTCGCCAAAATCTATCTCCTGCGGGTCGGCAACCATAAGGATGGGGCGTGGACGCCTTCGGAAGAAGGTTTTGGGGGCTGCAGGCTCCGGCAGCACCTCGGCAACGACGGTACCTGGCATCTCTTGTGCCCTCTGCACCGGTGGAGGGTTTTCTAGGCGGGTTGCTGTGCGATTGGACGGGATGGGAGAAGCGGAATAGGCGGGTGGGGGTTGTAGACGCACCTCTGCGGTTTCGGGCGACAGGCTGGTGCGCAGCGCTACAAGCTCGTCACGGAACGCGCGAGCCGTGGCATAGCGATCTTGCTTGTTGCGAGCCAGCGCGCGCTCAAGTATACGTTCCAGCTCAAGACCAACACTCTTCCCCTCAAGGCCAGTACTGGGGTCCCCAGAAAATCGCAAGATTTTCTGGGGCAGGGCGCCCTCCCCCTCAAGGCCGACGCCCTCCCCCTCAAGGCCGACGCCCTTCCCCTCAAGGCCGACGCCCTTCCCCTCAAGGCCGACGCCCTCCCCCTCAACAAGCGCCTGCGGTAAGTATTCTGTGATCGGGGTTGGGCTTTCTGTTTCCAGTACCCGTTTCCATGCAAAGGGGTCTCGCGTTTGGCGTACTTTAAAAGGGCGTTCTCCGGTCAGCATTTCGTAGAGCGTAACCCCCACAGCCCAGAGGTCGGAGCGATAGTCAGACCGGTCTTCAGAGGAAAAGTCTTCCGGGGCCATGTAGGCGTAGGTGCCGGCGCCACCGGCATAGGCATTGGTGGCCAGGATTTCGGCAAGCCCAAAATCCACCAGTTTCACCACCCCGTCGCGACCCACCAGGATGTTGGCCGGTTTGATGTCGCGATGGACGGTCTGGAGGTTATGGGCATAATCGAGGGCATCGAGCACTTGAATGGCGATGTCGAGGGCCTGACCAAGCGGGAGGGAACCCTCCTCGCGTAGGATTTGGGCCAGGTTTTTCCCGCGCACATACTCCATGTCAATGACCAGATGTCCCTCAATGCGATCGATACTATGCACGCGCACGATGTTCGGGTGATGAAGGCGGTCTAGCAGGCGTGCCTCTTCAAGAAAGCGTCTTACATCTCCCGCTTCCGCATCTATCTCCTTGAGGGCCACCTGGCGATTTAAGAGTGTGTCGCGGGCAAGATAGACGATTCCAGAGGCCCCATGGCCTAGAATGTCAAGGCGTTCATATTTACCGAGCATTCCTAAGGGCATCGTTTTATCTCGCTTGAGAGGGGGATGGTTCAGAGTTTTGCGGGCGCGCCGGGTAGGCCTGAATAGATTTCAGTCGCCCGTTGTCAATGACGTAGATCGTCCCCGAAGGTGCCACAGCTAAGCAGGTAGGGGCTACCAGGGATCCCTTCCCGATGTCGGCCGCGACGCGCGTGCCTTCCGGTGTAAATTTCTCGATACAGCGTAGGTCAGGTCGAATTTGATAGCGATTTCCTGCCCTATCTAAAGTAAGGAAAAAATGGGCGGTAGGTTTCGTTTTCTTTGTGGATGTTTCTGGCGCAGGAGGGAGTTGTGCATTTACCGGGATAGGGCGCAGAAGGTGGGTTTGGGGGTTGAAGTCCATCAGCTTGCCTTGAAGGTTGACCAGCAGGAGGTCGCCGTTGGGCATGATCTGGAGAACATCGTTGCGCAGCGGCATATCGAGCAGTTTTGTGGCGGTGGTGGCATAGCTTAAAGGCCCGAACACGGCGGGTTTGGGCGGTGGCTGGGAGCGTACGATAGGCTGAGGAGGCGCTACATGGTGAAACTTGGAGCGCAGATAGTATATCCCGGCGGCTTCGGTAAGAGCCACCAAGAGCAACACAAGCGTGGCAACGACCCAACCTACGGTAACTTTGGAAACAGATTTGGGGGCAGCAACCGCTTCCGGTGCGAGAGCGTGGCGCCAAGTGGCGGCATTGTCGGTAGGGGTTTCCTCGTCGGATGGCAGAAGGGCGCTTACGGGGCCATAACGCGCCACAATCGCCGTTACATTGTCGGAGCCGCCGTGGTGCAGCGCCGATTCAACCAGCCGATTGCAGGCCTCTTGAGGATCGGCGGAGGAGACGAGAATTTGGGCGATCTCCCGCTCGTTCACTTCGGTGGTGAGGCCATCGGAACAGAGGAGCAGGATGTCGCCTACTTCAAGGGAGTGCAACGAGGTATCCACCTCTACATCGGGTGCGATGCCGATGGCGCGGGTAATGACGTGGCGATACCGATTCGCTTCGGCCTCCTCGCGGGTCATGCGCCCGGCCTGTATCTCCTCCCATACCGCCGAGTGGTCGGCCGTAAGGAGGCTTAAGCGTCCATGACGGAGGAGGTAGGCGCGGCTGTCGCCGACGTGAGCGATGGCCAACATGCCGTTGCGAATGAGGGCACAGACACAGGTGGTGCCCATGCTGCGTTGCTCGATGCGATCGGCGCGACGGGTGAAAACCTCTTGGTTGGCAACCCGAAAGGCCTGAAGTAGGAGGCTTGGTAGCTCTTCATAGGGGCTTGTCTGCAAAAGCTGATGGATGGTCTCCGGCACCGTATGGGCGGTGATTCGGGAAGCCACATCGCCTCCACCCATTCCGCCCATCCCGTCGGCAACGAGCAGAACGCAGTCGAGCAGCCCGTTAAGAGCCGCCCCGTCAACAACGGCAAAGCTATCTTCGTTGTGCTCACGTTTGAGGCCGACGTCGGTACGACACCCAACGCGAATCGGAATCGGTTCAGCAACGATCTGCACGTTTTATCTCTCCCCTAATCGCGGCTTCGGCGGAGCAAGCGAACGACCAGAAGTCCAAAAAAGAGAAAAATAATCAGTAATGCGAAACGTAGTAGTCCTAAAACAATCATGGTTAACTTCCGATCTCAAAGCTGAGCAGCACGTCCCCCAGCTGAATACGGTCTCCGCTATGCAAAACGGCGATCTCGTCCGGCTCAAGCAGCATATCGTTCAGTTTTACGGGGGCACCCTCCAGCGGCTCGACGCGATAGCGACCCTCCTGAAGGAACATACGGGCGTGCCGAATGGCCACATTTCGATAGGGCAGAACGATATCATTGGTGATGCCGCGGCCTATGTAAGCCTCTGAACCGAGCACGAAACTATCGCGTACCTTGTCGCCCTCTAGAAGCAGCAGTTCCGCCTTCGTTGCGGGGGAGGGGTGAACGGCATCTCCCTCAGCGGCAGCGCCGCCGAATTGAGCGATGACCGCTTTAGGTTCAGGAGCTGTTGGTTTTGCTGAACCGTTCGGCACCGGCTTGGCCTCTTGTTCAAAGACCAGGTGGGTGCTTCCGATAAGGATATCATCACCGGGCTGCAGCACATAGCTTTCTACGCGATGCCCATTAACCCAGGTTCCGTTGGTACTGTCGAGATCATAGAGTGTGAAACGTCCGTCTTTCTCGCGTTCGATGCGTAGGTGGCGTTTGGAAACCATGGGGTCTTCTTCCAGCACGAGGTCGTTGCCGACGCGCGACGAACGCCCGATATAGATGGTGCTGCGCAGCAGGGGATAGCGAAAGACCGATTTTCCAGGCGTTTGAATTTGAAGGTAGGCCGTTGCCATGCCGGCAACGGTTTGGCTCTCCTCCCCGGCGCGACCCACTGCGGCAACGGTGCGATCTTCTTCTAGGGGCATCTGCGGGGATGCGGGGGTGGCTACGCGAGCGGTGTAGCGGCTACGAATGGATATTTTGGGGGGATGTCGCTCCTCCACTTCTTCGGGCGTTAGCACTTTCAGCACGAATTCCAGCTCCCCTCGAATATGGTACCGGTTCTGACGACAGTAGCGCCGAACGGCCTCCTCAAGCTCCGCTTTATCGAGGAACGAGAGGAGGTACTCTTTCTCCTCCTCATCTTCTGGGCAGAGTTCGAGGATGTACTGGTTAGGCACATAGGTGCGCGTGTCGAAACCCTCTTTTCGATTCTCCTCCAGTTCGGTGAGGATCATGCGCAGAATATCGCGGGGGCGTACATCGTCGTTGCCACCAAAAAGTCCCTCATACCATTGGGCAAAAGAGCGATTGATCTTTTCAAAGATATCCATCTTGCCAGCCTCCTAGCAGTAACGATTGCATTATAGCTTCAATCAAGCAATGCCGTCAACGTTGGCCGTTTAGAACGGGTGGCCGCGAAGAAAAGCTTCAAAAAACTGAAACGCCGTGAATAGTATTCCGTCTTTCTATTTGGAATTGCCGCTGCTCAAGAGTGTGCAAGCGGTTTTGTTCGATGAAGAAAGGAAAAAAGCAAGGTGTCGGTGATTTGGAGATCACGTTGCGTGCTCACGATGGCATGCCTTTTCTTTGCGACCAGTTTCCCCAGTTGGGCCACCCGCACAGCTCCCACACAAGTTATCTCTCGTGCACCGGTTGGGGCCGATATGGTAGCGCAGATACGCGCGCTGTCGGAGAGCGGGGAACTCTGTTTCTTGAGCGCTTTTTGCCAGACGAACCTGCCCAGTGAAGTGGCTTTCTGTCAGGCGGAAAGAACATTGAAGTTGCATGCCGATCTGTTGTATCAGGCGGAGCGACTTGCCGGAGGGAGGAGCGCCTCCGTTCCGTGTACGGAGCACTATCCGTTTGATCTCACCTCTCCCGCCGCAACGATATTTCGAGGAAGCGCCATTTTGTTGGTCGCTGCAAGCCGCGTTTCCATGAGGAAAGGAGAAAAGGACGTGGCGCTGCGCTACGAGAAACTTCTCTTTCAGTTGGCCAAGCGCCTGGGAGCTAACCCCTGCCTAAGTGCCTGCCTAACGCAGGCTGCTATCGAACGGCTCGCCCTTGAAAACCTGCGTTTTTTCTTGGCCGTGGAGGGCAAGAATAGCGCGTTTGTGAAAGAGGCTTTGGCTTGTTATCGGCAGGGCTATATTCTGCCGAATTTCGTGAGCGCGTTAAAGGGCGAACGGCGGCTTTTGCTTTGTGAATGCGCGACGAGGGAGGGGCAGGCGAAAGACGATACCACCGAGGTACTTACCCGCCTCAATAAGGCGCTTCCTCTGGTGACAAAGCCCTACTGGCAGGTTGTGGATAAGCTTAAAGCGCTTGATCGGAAGGGAATGAACGGTTCCGCTGAAACCGGCTTGAAGCGAGGTGCTCCTCATGCCTTCTATGCCGACATCGCCAAAGTGCGCGCCGATGTGATGGCCCAGTCGTTGCTGACCCGTTCGGCCCTCGAACTGCTCGCATGGCGCAGTGCCTCCGGCCGGCTACCGGAAAGGCCGAATCTGTCGCACTGGCCACGTGATCCTTACACCGGCCATGCGCTAGGCTATAGCAAGATAAGGAACGGATTCCATCTCTATTGTGAAGACAGCGAAACACCCTCATGGAATCATGAGTTCTTTTGGCGGTCGCAGGATGAACTTTTTCACAGACCGCCTGCTCCTAAGGGGCTTCGCCCAGGCCTTATGGTGGCTCAACAGTCCTAGAGATGCCAGAACTTTCCGCCGTAGGTAGGCTGCCTTTGGAAGGATTTTCTCTTGGGCTGCCCTGTTCCTAATAAAAAGCGTGGGTGCGGAGGGCGGCTCGAGTAGAATATTCAAGGCGCATCTGCATATCGCACATGGCTCGGTATGGGCAGGAGGTCAATATGGAACAGCATCGCGGGATCGTTGTGGCCAAACGGGGGCTGGTGGCCGCCTCACAGCCGTTGGCAGCGGCGGCGGGATTGAAGATGTTAATGGACGGCGGCTCTTTTGCCGATGCCGCCGTCGCGACATCGGCTGTGCTCTGTGTAACAGAGCCTCATGCAAGCCACCTCGGCGGGGACGCTTTCCTTATCGTTTATGAGGCTGCCACCGGTAAAACCTATGCCTTTAACGGAAGCGGCAAGGCTCCGCAGGCCGCTACGGCCGAGCGCTTTGGTGCTGCCATTCCCACGCGCGGCGTGCTTTCTGTGGCGGTGCCCGGCCTGGTGGACGTGTGGCACGAGTTTCATAAACGATGGGGACGTTTGCCGCTTTCCAAAGTTTTGGAGCCGGCCATTGCCTATGCCGAGCAGGGTTACCCAATAGGTTTTCGCACAGCCCGTGTTTTTCGCGACTCGCAGGCGTTGTGGCAGGAGTTTCCCGATACGTTACGGGCGCTCACCGGTCAGGATCGTCCCCCTGCAGTAGGCCAAACCATACGGCAGCCCGCTTTGGCAAAAACTCTCGCTCTTATTGCCGACTCTGGGCGAGAGGCCTTCTATGAGGGCAAGTTGGCCGAAGAGATAGCGCGTTTTTGCCGGCAACGAAGTGGTCTGTTGAGCTATGAGGATTTGGCGAACCACCGCACCTGGGTGGGGGAGCCGATAGAAACGAGCTACCGTGGCCATACCGTTCATGGCCAGCCGCCTGTATCTCAAGGACTGCTTTTGCTTGAGGAGCTGAACCTGGTAGAGGGTTTTGAACTTGCGCAGATAGGGCCCCTGAGCGCCGATGCCATCCATGTGATGGTAGAGGCGAAAAAGTTGGCCTTTGCCGATAGGGCGCGATGCTTGGGCGACCCCGATTTTGTGTCGGTTTCTGTGGAGAAACTTCTGGATAAGAGCTATGCCGCCCGCCGACGCAATGAAATTCGGATGGAACGGGCCTCTTCTCTGCAAAGCTATTCAGAACCGACGCACGATACAACCTATTTTTGTGTGATGGATGGCGACGGCAACGCGGTAAGCTTTATACAAAGCGTGTTTTGGGGATATGGCTCCGGCGTTGTGGTGGAGAACACCGGCATTTTGCTGAACAACCGGCTTAGCGGTTTTTCTCTAGACCCCAAAAGCCCGAACTTCCTGCAGCCGGGCAAAAAGCCGTTGCACACCCTCAATGCCTGGCTTATTACCCGGCAGACGGCGGGTGGGGAAGACGTGGCCTACGTGGGCGGAACCCCAGGGGCCGACTGGCAGGTTCAAACGAGTTTACAGGTGATCTGTAACCTACTCGATTTTGGCATGAATCCGCAACAGGCATTGGAGGCTCCTCGTTGGGCGCACGGCCCTTCCGTTGCGGGAAACGGGCCGGCAAATCTTCTGCAGATCGAAAGCAGGGTGGATACGGCGGTAATAGAGACGCTTCGGCGTCGGGGGCATGAGGTAGCGCCTATCGGCCCGTGGGCTCACGGAAGCGCTTGCCAGCTCATTGCACGTGATGCGCAAACGGAGGCTTTGCTTGGCGCTTCCGACCCCCGTTGCGATGGGGAGGCGGTGGGATTTTAGCGTGTATGAATGGGTTTAAGGCGGAGCGGTTGCGCCTGGCCCGCTCGGCACAGTATAATGTATCTGAAGTGTGCCAATAGATGGATTGCAGGGATGGTTTTGGGGGAGAGTTGGTAGGATGGAAGAGAACAAAGAGGCTTTGGGGCGTCTTGATGATAGTCTTAAGCCGCCGCCGGAGTTAGAGGAGTTTTGGCAACAGCACCCGGAGATTGTGAAGTTGGGGGACCCTGTGTTGCGGGCGGTCGCCAAGCCGGTTATACGTTTTACCAAAGAGACGCAGGAGTTGATTAGGCGGATGGAGACCATCATGCGCGATGCAGATGGGCTTGGGTTGGCGGCGCCCCAGGTTGGAGTGTCGCAACGCATCCTCGTCTACGATGTTGGGGAGGGATTGCAGGTTCTAATCAACCCTAAAATCGTCCATATGTCCGGTGAACAGGTCGAGCCACCGGAGGGTTGCCTCTCCATTCCGGGGCTGCGTGGCATTGTCGCACGGGCGAACGAGGTGAAAGTGAAGGGCTTCGATGAACGCGGGCGACCGGTGGTGAAAAAAGTGTCGGAACTAGAGGCACGTGTTATCCAACATGAGGTAGACCATCTTGATGGCATCCTGTTTATAGACCGTGCCGACCCGGAGACGTTGGTTTGGGTAATTGAGGAGGAGCCTGAATTAGAGGTGGCCGGAGCCGCCGATTCGCGCCCTTAGCGCCTGATGGATGAGGCTTTGTTCGTAGGTAGTAAGTAGGGAGAGAGGCCTTAAGTTTGTCGGAGAAACTTCGAGTGGTCTTCTTTGGAACGGCGGAGTTCGCCGTCCCTTCGCTTGAAGCGCTTGTATCGGCAGGGCACGAGGTGTTGGCCGTTGTCACCCAACCGGATAAGCCAAAAGGGCGGGGTTTGCATCCGGTGCCTTCACCCGTGAAACAGGCGGCTCTTCGGCTGGGACTGCCGATCATGCAGCCGCGCCGGGTACGCTCCGAATCGTTCATTGAGACGATGCGCCAACTTGCCCCCGATGTCCTCGCGCTCGCCGCCTTTGGGCAGATCATCCCCGAAGCGCTTTTGCAGCTGCCGCCTCTCGGGCCGATCAACGTTCATGGCTCGTTATTGCCCAAATATCGCGGGGCAGCCCCCATTCAGCGCGCGATTATGGCCGGGGAGAGCGTGACGGGCGTCACGACGATGTGGATGGAACCTACGCTAGACACAGGCGATATTCTGTTGGCGGAAGCCTGCCCTATTGATCCAGAGGACACCACAGGCACCCTCACGAAGAAGTTGGCCGACATAGGGGCGCGCCTGTTAGTGGCGACACTGGAGGGGTTGAAGCGTGGGACTATCGTGCGTCAAAAACAGAATGAGGCCGAGGCGAGCTATGCGCCCCCCATCAAACCGGAAGACGCCCTTATTCGATGGAATGAGAGCGCGCAGGCCATTGTCAATCGCATTCGTGCCATGAACCCCGCGCCGGGCGCCCTTGCCGCGATACAGGGTAGGCGAGTAAAACTTTGGCGTGCGGTGCCTTCGGCTCAACGGTTTGAGGCGCCGGAGGGCACGGTCGTGGCATTTCAGAAGTCGCCTCCCGGTGTGGTGGTGGCAGCCGGTGGCGGCACCTCTCTTGCCCTCTTGGAGGTGCAGCCGGAGAGCGGGCGACGCATGGATGCTGCGGCCTGGGCGCGGGGGGTACGCCTAAAGCCTGGGGACTGTTTTGAGCCGCTACAGCCGATAACCGGCTAGGAACTGAAGGCTAGAGCGCAAACAGTCGAACGGATCGCGCCGACAAACATCCTGCTCTACGGCATAGACCTCAACGCCGGCCTGTGCTGCGGCCGGTAGAATCGCATCCCAATCCAGATTCCCTTCGCCCACCGCGGCCATCACCGGGCCTTCAGGAACCACCTCTTTATCTTTTACGTGGATCACCGGCACCCGACCGGGGCACTGTTCAAAAATTCGCACGGGGTTTACGCCGGCATGCACAGCCCAATAGACATCAATCTCTAGGGTGAAATCGGGGCTGCCTTCTTGGATGAAGATGTCGAAGAGAGTGCGCCGACCGGGGCCAATTCGCTGGAACTCGTGGGCGTGGTTGTGGTAGCCGAACCGAATGCCGGCCTCTTTTAGTTTGGCGATGATGGGCGCAGAGTCTTTAAGAAACTGGCGATATCCTTCTGCCTTGCGCTCGGCGTAACGCTCCGGCAACCCGCCGATGGCTACATAGTCGCAGCCCAGAGTTTTGTGGAAGGCGATCTCTTCCTCGGTCCGTTCCGCCAGACGCGGCCATGGCCGGTGTGTTGCCACGCATCGCAGTTGAAAACGATCTAAAAGTTCACGCGCCTCTTGCGCGGTAACCTCTGGAGCCTCACCGTCCATGGCGCCCACAGCAGAGAGTTGTACCGCCTGGTAGCCGATGTCATGGAGTTTTTTTAGGCTCTCTTCCAGGCCATGGCGCGTGCGGGTGAACTCGCGAAGTGTGTACATTTGGGCGGCAATGATGGCTGCCATTTTCTTCCCCCTGTTAGAAACTCTATCTATTTTCCCACACATCGTTACGATTTGGGATGGCCGGTTCCGCAAACCGTGTCTATTGATTTTTAGGACATGGCAGGGTAGTATAGTAGCGCCTGAAAAACTTGAGACACCGATGCCACTGGCGTTTACAGAGAGCTTACTCTGAGGGAGCATCGGTGGGGGAGAATGCCGTACGCCTGGGCGCTCAACACAGAGAGCCTGGGCGTTTTGGTTTTTATATGCGGTTTAAGCGAAATACGGTTCATGCAAATACGAAAGGAGAACAAGAGGGATGGCTCATTCACAACCGTTACGTAGAGCCTTGCTTAGTGTATCTGATAAAAGCGGGCTGGTGCCTTTTGCAAAAGGGCTTCATGAGCTAGGCTATGAACTGATCTCTACCGGCGGCACCGCTGCGGCCCTGAGGGAAGCCGGCCTGCCGGTAACTAACATCAGCGAGATTACCCACTTTCCCGAAATGTTGGAAGGGCGGGTGAAAACGCTCCATCCGGCAGTGCACGGTGGGCTGCTGGCCGATCGCACAAAACCGGAGCATATGAAGGCTATCGCCGAACAGGGCATCAAGCCGATAGACCTGGTGTGCGTGAATCTCTATCCCTTCGTTGCGGTGGTTTCTAAGCCGGAGGTTTCGCTGGAAGAGGCCATCGAGAACATTGACATCGGTGGACCGGCTATGATCCGCTCTGCGGCGAAGAATCACGCTGCCGTAACCGTGGTGACCGATCCGCGCGACTACGGTTGGGTGCTAGAGGAGATGAAAGCCAACGGAGGAGAGACCACACCGGCGACGCGAAGGAAGTTGGCTGCACGCGCCTTCACCCATACGGCACGCTACGATTCCTTTATTAGCGCATGGCTAAGCGCTCGCTTCCAGGTGGAGGAGGAGTTGCCGGACACCTTTGCCATCGCCTATCGGCAGGCACAAAAATGTCGCTACGGAGAAAACCCTCATCAGAAGGCCGCTTTCTATGTAGCTGATGGCATCACAGAGCCTTGCGTTGCCAATGCAAGGCAGTTGCATGGCAAAGAGCTTTCGTTCAACAACATCTACGATCTGAATGCCGCTTTAGAGACGGCGAAGGAGTTCAGTGAGGAGCCGGAGGCGGCCGCGGTGATCATCAAACATGCCAATCCCTGCGGAGTGGCCTTAGGTAGAACAACCGCCGAGGCCTTTCGACGAGCGCGTGAGGGCGACCCGGTTTCGGCTTTCGGGGGCATTTTGGCCCTGACTCGTCCGGTGGATGAGGAGGCCGCCGAGGCGATCACGGGCAAGAACACCTTCTTCGAGGCGATCATCGCCCCGGGATATACGGCCGAGGCCATTCCCATTCTCACAGAACGAAAGGGATGGGGAGCCGATCTGCGCCTTTTGGAAGTGGGCGATCTGAGGGGCTGGCGTGAGAAGGCCATAGGTACCGGTCTTGACTTCAAACGAGTAACGGGCGGCATTTTAGCCCAAACGCCCGATCATATCGTGGTTACCGCGGCCGATCTGAAGGTGGTGACCGAACGGGCACCCACAGAGGAAGAGATACAAGAGTTGCTTTTTGCCTGGCGGGTGGTGCGCCATGTGAAGAGCAATGCCATTGTTTTCACGAAAGACCGTCAGGTTATTGGAGTTGGCGCCGGTCAGATGAATCGAGTTCAATCCGTGCGTTTGGCCGTGGCACAGGCCGGAGAGAAAGCGAAGGGCGCCGTTATGGCCTCCGATGCGTTCTTTCCCTTCCCCGACGGGCCGGAAGCGGCTGCAGAGGCGGGCATCACGGCCATTATTCAACCAGGGGGCAGCAAAAAAGACCAGGATACCATAGATGTGTGTAACCGTTATGGCATCGCCATGGTCTTCACCGGCGTTCGCCACTTTCTGCACTAACACACACGATGCGAGGTAGCCTCCGCGCACAAGGAAGTATGTGGGGGAGGCTACCCCTCACGAGACGGATAGGCAAGTTGCTTTGTAGGGAACTTAGAGGAGAAAGATGGGTTTGTCGGTCTGAATGGATTCAAGGGCGGCCAGAGCGATGCGTACGGCCTCTTTCCCATCCTCGGCGGTGATGGAGGGGGGAATCCCCTTTTCTAGACAGTCGAGGAAATGCGCCAGTTCGGCTTGATAGGGGTTTACGGCGACGGGGCTTTCGGGCACAGCGACGCCTGCCCGAGGGCCGTCGCCGCCCTCCAAAGCGATGCGAAGCGGCACGCCGGCGGGCTGGTTATGGTTATACTCTAGCAGGCCGGCGTCGCCGGCTATTTCAAAGGCTACCTTGAAGCCGCCTGGGTCGGCCCAGGTTCCTTCCACGTGGCCGATACATCCGTTTTTGAAGCGAAGGGTTACCAGCGCGTAGTCCCTGTCGGGCAGTTGGGCGCCTCCAAAGCCGCGAGCATAAACTCGTTCTACCTCGCCGAATGTCCAACGTAGCCAATCAAAATCGTGGATAATCAGGTCGAGCACACACCCGCCGCTAAGAGCAAAATTACCATACCAATCGTTCCAGGCGCGCGGCATGGGGCCTCCGCGACGTGTGCGCACGCACGCCGGGGTTCCCACCGCGCCGGCGGCGATCTGGCGTTTGGCCAGAGAGAACTCTGGAAAGAAGCGAACGACCTGCGCCACAAAAAGCGGGATGCCGGCCGCTTTCGAGGCGGCAATCATCCTATCGCACTCTTCTAGGGTACGCCCCATGGGCTTTTCGGTGGAGATGCCCCGAATGCCCAATGCTTGCGCTTGTTGGCAAGCAGCCTCTACGTAGTCACAATGCCAGGGAGTGGGGCAGCAAACATCCACCACATCGGGTTTAAGCTCCTTTAGCATCGCGTCGAAATCGGTAAAGGCTTTGGCTCCATGCTTGGCGGCGAGTGCCTGTGCGGCCTCTGCCCGAATATCCATCACGCCCACGAGCGTGGCGTTTGGGATATTGGCATAACAGTTTGCGTGCATGCTGGCCATGCCACCGGCACCGACAAGTGCTACTCGAAACATGCCCTCACTCTGATCCTTTCGTGTTAGACTATCGCTAATTTAGAGAAGCCGATGCCGATTTCCTGCTTCCCGACAATCGCGCTAGGCGCAAAGGGTGGCACGGAGAAAAGAGGAAACCGCGTGAGACGCGCCACCTCCCCATTGGCATCAGGGGCATGGCGGCCAGCTCCTCATCGTCCTGCTCCGGCTGGGAAGGCAGGAACGGGGGACGGAAGCCCAACCGGCGAAGGGAACCACTGCCCGTTTCGTACGGATAAATTAAGGTAAAATAGGCGAAAATGGCGTTTCTGTCGCTCGAAATAGAAAGGATGCTCTCCGGCCAACGATGCCGCTTTATGCCGAACTTCATCGTCATTTAGGAGGTGCCGTCGTACCGCGCATCTTTTGGCGCTTTCTTCATCGGCACAACCATCCTCTCGCTGCGCACTACCCTGACTACGAAAGCTTTGAGCGTTTCGTAACGCGCCCGCGCGCCACGCTAACCGAGTTTCTTGAACTTCATACCATGGTCGAGCAGGTGCAGACGTTGGAGAATCTGCCCTATTTTATTTCCAAGCTTGTGCGAGGGGCCTACGTTTTTGAGGGCATTCTCTACATGGAGCTGCGCTACACGCCGTTTTATCGAACCGACCCCACGCTTTCAGAAGCCGAACGCCTTTTGCAGATGCGTGAAGTCGTCCGCACGGTGCATCAGGCGGCAGAATCGTCCGAATATCCGCTGATCTTGCGGCAGATTTTGTGTATGCACAGCCGTTTACCCTACTCCATCAATCGAGCGATTGTGGATTTGGCGGCATCGGAACCGGAGTGCGTATGTGGGGTAGACCTGGCCGGGCCGGATACGCTCTACGCGGGGCGCCTGCAGGAGTGGATGGACCTTTTCGCCTACGCACGTTCTTTCGGCCTGAAAACCACTTGCCACCTTTTCGAGACGCCCAACGGCCTCTACCCGGAGTTGTTGCCCTATGTAGACCGCATCGGACACGGCATTCAGATTCCTTTGCGGCAACCAGAACTTTTAGAGGCCATTGCCGCGCGAGGGCAGTGTTTAGAGGTTTGTCCAACCTCCTATCTCCGCACAGGCACCATGCAATCGCTGGAGGCGCTGCGTGAGGTGTTCGAGCGTTGCGAGAGGGCCGGGGTGGATGTCGTTATCTGTACCGACAATCCCGGCCTGCACAATGTGCGACTGCCGTTCGAGTACGAAAACCTTTTGACCCTTGACATCATCAATTTCGATCAGCTTCGACGGTGTCAGCAAGCGGCCTATCGTCATGCTTTCGCCTGGCCCCATGCCGATTCGCCGGATAGCCTCATCGCCAACATCACAGGCTCCGCTCGCCTTGCGCGAGGAGCGTGATATAACGAGGCGCCTAGCTAGGAGAACACAATGGAAAGTGAAAACGGGGTGACACGAAAACTGATCCTCATAGACGGCTATAGCCTCTTGTTTCGGGCTTTTTTTGCCGGTCAAGCGCTTACCACAAGCGATAAGCGACCGACCGGCGCGCTGTACGGCCTGGCTAATATGCTGCTGTCGGTGCTGCAAACGGATAAGCCCGACGCCATCATGGTGTGCTGGGACGCTCATGCTCCCACTTTTCGCGAACAGGAGTTTGTAGATTATAAAGCCCATCGTCCTTCTGCCGCACCGGAGTTGAAAGAGCAGATGCCGATTGCAAGGGAGTTGGTGAGCGCTTTCGGTATCCCCTGCGTAGAACTTGCCGGCTATGAGGCCGACGACATCATCGGCACCTTGGCGCACAAGGGCAAAGCGGAAGGCTATAGAGTGATCGTGATTACCGGCGACTCGGATCAGCTGCAGCTTGTAGAGGACGAACGTGTGATCGTGGAGATCACCCAAAGAGGGGTTTCTGAAAGAAAAGCCTATAACCGTCAGGCAGTCTATGATCGGTATGGGGTATGGCCCGAACAGATACCCGATTTTAAAGCCCTCACCGGCGATGCCTCCGACAATATACCGGGGGTGCCCGGCATCGGCGAGAAAACCGCCGCGAAACTGCTGCAACAGTTCGGAACGCTTGAAAACCTCTTGGAGCATCTCGATGAGGTTACACCGCCCCGCATCCAGCAGGCGTTGAAGGAGGGCAAAGAGCAGGCGCTCTTTTCCAAACGCCTGGCGACCATCGTCTGCGATGTTCCGCTGGATGTTGAAATTGTGCCCTATTCACCTAGCGAGGCGGATTGGCAACGGGTGCGCGCCATTTTTCGCGATCTGGAGTTTCGTTCGTTGTTAGCGCGAATCCCACAGCCGAGTTCGCCGCTGGCAGCACGCGAAGAGGAGGCACCGGAAGCGCGGTTCGAGGTGGCCTATCGCCCCATAAGAGACGCGGCTACGCTCCAACAGGCTTTAGAGAGGGTCAAAACCAAAGGGCGTGTTGCCATCCGACTTGAGCTGGAGGGGGAATCCCCGCTCGACGCCAAGCTGCGTGGAGTGGCTTTTGCTGTTGAGGAGGCGGAGGGGAGTAGCGGCAGTCCTGAGCCGAGCAGCTACTATGTGGCCGTTCAAGAGCCGAAAGCGATAGGGGGGCTTTGGTCTTTTACCGAAGGGGACGGGGAAGAGACGAGCGTTCGAAAGACCGGCTATGTGGCCTCTGTACAGGAGCTAGAGCCTCTGTTTAACGCATCGGGGATACGGCGACTGACCTATCAGGCGAAGCAGGCGCTCATTGTATTGCAGCGTCATGGCTTTCGCCCCTTGCCGTTCGACTTCGATGTGCAGATCGCCGCCTATCTCCTAGATGCGGGGCGCAGCGCCTACCCGCTGATGGACATCGCGGAAGCCCATCTGCGCCGTCGTCTCGAGGTGGAGGACGCCTTCGAACCGGCAGAACGTCTCATGGTCGAGTCTGGGGCGATTTTAGCTTTGGAAGAGCCGCTCGAGAGGCAGTTGGAGGCCAACGGCATGACGCGCGTTTTCTATGAAATCGAGATGCCCCTCGTGCCGGTTCTGGCCGCCATCGAGCAGCATGGCCTGTTGGTGGATGTTGACTATCTTTCCGTTCTAAGCCAAAAGATGGCGGAACAGATCGCAAAAATTGCATCTGAAATCTATGAGTTGGCCGGTATGGAGTTTAACATCGGCTCGCCAAAGCAGCTGCAGGAGGTGCTTTTCGATAAGCTACAGTTGCCGCGTGGTAAGAAAACAAAGACGGGCTATTCTACCGGAGCCGATCTGCTCGAGCAGCTCGCCCCGCGCTATGAGATCGCCCGAAAGATATTGGAGTATCGAGAGATGGCCAAACTGAAGGCCACCTACGCCGATGCCTTGGTGCGGCTTGTGCGGCCGGACACTCACCGAGTCCATACCAGCCTTAACCAGACGGTAGCAAGTACAGGCCGGCTTAGCTCTTCCGACCCGAACCTGCAAAACATCCCGATTCGTTCGGAGGTAGGGCGACAAATTCGTCGCGCTTTCATCGCCCCCAAAGGCTATAAGCTGCTTTCTTGCGACTATTCTCAGATCGAGCTACGGGTGTTGGCCCACGTTTCCGATGATCCCACGTTGATACAGGCTTTTTTGAACGATGAAGACATTCATGCGGCTACGGCCGCCACCGTTTTCGGAGTAGATGTGTCCCAAGTGACGCCGGAGCAGAGGCGGCTTGCCAAGACCATCAACTTCGCCGTGATCTACGGCCAGAGCGCGTTTTCGCTTGCCACCACTTTAGGTGTGGAGACAGGTGTGGCGCATGAGTGGATTCAGGCCTATTTCGCGCGGCTTCCGGGGGTAAAGCGCTATATTGAGGAGATAAAAGAGCTGGCTCATCGGCAAGGCTGGGTGCAAACGCTTTTCGGCCGGCGGCGCTATCTGCCCGATCTGCATAGCGGCAACCATCAGGTGCGTCAAGCGGCGGAACGGGCGGCCATCAACATGCCTATACAGGGCACGGCAGCCGACATCATGAAGCTGGCCATGATCCGTGTGTACCACCATGTTGCCGATCGCAAGGACTGTAGCCTCCTGCTGCAGGTACACGACGAGCTGCTGTTTGAAGTGAAGGAGGATGAGATCGAAGCATGTGTTGCCGAGATCGTTCCTTTAATGCAGGAGGCCTATCCGCTTAAAGTGCCTCTGAAAGTGGACGCCAAGGTGGGTTTGGACTGGGCGAATATGGAGAGTGTGGCGTTTCTCTCACAAAAGCGATAGCTTTTTCGCCCCCGGGGAGTCATTTTTAAAAATTTTTCCAAAAAAGCCCATAGAAATGCGGATTTGGCACGGAAATTGCATTATAATTGATCGAGAGCCTGGCAAGCAGGTTTGCGAGAGGCAAGTTCTATAACAAACAACAAGGAGAAGGACTATGCGACGATTTCATGCTACGGTGCGTTCTGTCCTTGCTACGGTGGTGGCAGCAGGTGGATTTTGGCTGTTGGGGGGAAGTGTGAGCAACGCGCAGTTAAGCTTTACCCTCCAAAACCCCAACCCAACCGTGAGCCCGGGCAGCACATTTAATTTCATCGCCACGTTAACGAACACAGACCCTAACAACAGCATTAGTCTGGACAGCGACTCTTTCACCTACACCGACCCCAATGCTGCAAGTGATTTCACCGACAACTTCGTTAAAACTCCGCCTACCTTAAGTCCATCCGGTCAGAGTGGAGATAGCTGGACGGGCGATCTGTTTGATGTGTTTGTGCCCTCCAACTATACGCCCGGCACACTTTACACCGGGTCGTACACGATAAACTTCACCGACAATGGAACGAGTAGCTCTGTGACCCAGAACTTTAGTGTTCTGGTAGGCGGCAAAGCATCTACGCCTGAAGTCAGCTCTCTGTTGGGGTTGGGGCTGCTCATGTTAACGGCCGGTGGAGTGTGGAACTACCGTCGAAGGCATCGGGTAGAAGCCTAAGCTCAGACAGAAACCCTATGCTCTCTTTTCTCCTCAATGGAGAGAGGGGCTAGCAGGCAACTTCTTGCTGCAAGAGCCAGTTGGCAGAGGCGAACCGAAATCTTGCTCGCCTCCGTTTGTTTTTTGCTGTCTTCGCAGAGCACAATGTAGGCGGTTTTAGCAAACGGCGGTTTATAGAGAAGATTGCCGATAGATAGAACGACGAGTTTTCCGCATTGTGGAGAGAGCTGTTATGGTTGTTTTTAAGGAGGGCCTACTGATGGAAATTGTGTAGGGGCGACCCAGCGGGTCGCCCCATTTGCGTGCGGAGGATCGGCGGGTTTTGCCGATCCTCCCATGCCTCTTGCCCCGATTTGCCTGTCACGCAGTTAAGACTACGGTTTTGATGCTGTTGAACCAGTGTTTAACGGGACGGTGGCCTTACCGCCAGGAGGGAGGCTAACACTGCCTTGCAGGGGCGACGAAGTTTTGTTGGCAGCCGCCTCTTTCGCTTTATCCTTAGCCAATTGCTGCTTTACCAGCGCAAGTTGCTGCTGCATCTTCTTGGCCTCATCGGGCAGGCCGAGCGCGGAGAAGGCATTGGCCAACCTCTGGTAGTATCCGATGTACTGCTGATCGGTGGTTGAGTTGTAGGGTGGGTCCTCCGCCAGATATTTGGCGATGAGTTCGTACTGCTTTTGTGCGTCGGTGAAATCCTTTTGTGCAGCGTAGAGATCGGCCAGCTTAAAGCGCAGGTCTCGATCTTCGTAGTTGTTTAAGGCGGTTTGGTAGAGTTGAATGAGCTGTTGCCGATAGGCCTGCTGTTGTGCCGGAGTGACCCCCTTGGCGTAAAGTTTGTTCTGCTCGATGTTTTGGGCGACCATGAGGGCGGCTGTAGGATCGTTAGGGTTGTGTTTTAAAAGCGCTTCAAAGTCAGCGTTCTCTTTATTCTGCAGCGCATCTATTTCCGCTTTGGTGGGGGCGGGGCCTGAAGTGGGCTGACCGAGTTGCGCCATGATCTGCTTTTGTTGCAGTTGCTCCAAAAGATAGGCATCCACATAGGGCTGCTTGTCGGGGTCTACGACCTGAATCTTGGCGTTATTGATGAGCTGCAACAACTCGGTTTGCAGTTGTTGCTGGGCTTTTTGGGTTTGCAGATCGGCCACGGCCTGGCGGGCATTGAAGTTTTTAGGTAGCGCGATTTTCCGAGCGAGCACCTTGGCAAAGATATAGCCGGAAAACAGACCATTCGTTTTGACGATAGGGGTAAAGCCGTTGACCGGTGTGGCGTGAACGGCGGCATCGAAATCCTTGCCGTAGCCTAAAACCCCGAAGGGACTATTATCGCTCATCATACCGGGCACTTGCGAGTACTCCGAACGAAAACCCGTTTGAACCACCCGTACACGTGGGTCGGTTTTGGCGAGGGCTTTCTGATCGGCACCGGCTTTGGCTTTGGCCAGCAGTTCGTTGGCCAACTTTTGGGCTTCCGCATCGGTAAGCGGTTTTTGACCGGGCTTTACCGGAGAGAGTGGCGAGTTCCCAATCGGCACGAAGACGGTAAGGAGATTCACCTGGGCATACTGGTTTTGTGCATCTTGTGGAGTGATGTGCTGTTGTCGTTTGAAGTAGGCGATGAGGGCTTGAGCGAGAAGCTGGGGGCTTTTTGCTAGCTGGCGACGCAGGTCGGCAAGCGTCATGCCCATGTTCTGTTCCACGAAGTTTTCCCAAGCCGAGTCGGAGGCTTTTTGCTGGCCGGCCTCCACGCGCAGTTGGTCAATATAACGATCTACGTCGGTAGAGGTCACCTGTACATGGTATTTTTTGGCCAGCTCCTGTAGGGCTGTATTCTGCACCAGCTGGGCAATGGCGGCCGTTTGGGCCTGTACGAAGGGGGGGCCGGGAGCTACTGCCTGGCCCTGCGCCTGAACCGCGCGTTCGTATTCGAGTTGCGAAACCGGAACGCCATCAATTTTGAGCACGGTGCGGTCGAGGCTGTTTGTGGCGGTAGGCCCACCACCTCGTCCCACCCCAACGAGCTGGTTCCAGGCGAATCCGAAGCCCAACAGAATGGCGAAGAAGAGGGCGCAACACCAGTTTGTGTTTTTTGTTAACCTTCGAAAGTTGGTAAGAGAGAAGATTTTCATGAAAAGTTTGTGTCCTCCAAGAGCACCGAAAAGCTAGATTTCTGAACCAACGTGTATCCTACCCCAAAGCGGATAGGTGGCCATTTTTTCTTCAAGTTCAAACGGATCCATCCCATCACGAGTCTTTTTTAGGATACGTGAAAATAGCGGCGGAGATATTCCAGACAGGCACGAGAGCCATCTTCATGGGTGCCCTTGCCGTCGGGGCCGGTGCCGGTTTCGGGAACGAAATGGGTTTCTAGGGAGACGAAGCCCTGGTAGCCATCCCGACGGAGCGCCGCAAACTGGCCGTCGTAGTCAATTTCCCCTTGCCCCATAACACACCAGCGCGGCTGGAGGCCATGATGCTCGGTTGATACCATGCGGGCATCCTTTACGTGCATATGGGCTATCCACGGGCGCACCGCCTCATAGCCATCGGGATAGGGGCGTTCTCCGCCGGCGAAGGCATTACCTGGGTCCCAACATATGCGAAAATGAGAGTGGTTTATTCGAGCGGCCAGGTGGGCTGCCTCGGCGCCGGTGCCGACATAGCAGGCATGTTCGTTTTCTAACACCAGCGTTAAACCCTCGCGTTGGGCCAGTTGCAACGGCTGCTCAAAGGCGTTCGCGATGCGATCTTCAACCTCGTCCGTGTAGGGGCCGCGTTTCCAGAAGGTAAAAACGCGCAGATAGGGGGTTTCAAAGAGGTGGGCTAAGCGGGCGCATCGTTCTAGAATCTGCATCTGCTGGGCGAAATCGCGCGGAGGGGCAAGATGCAGAGGGCCTGCAGCTTCCGCCCCGGCGGCGGGCTCGAGGTCGCATTTAAAAAAGGGGGTCGCGAGGGCGGCAACTTTAAGGCCGCGAGCCTGAAGCGCTTTTTTGGCCTTTTGGGCCTGCTCGTCGCTGAGATCGGCGATATTCACATTCCATAGCCCACGCAGTTCGGCGCCTTCCGCGCCGTACTCCAGAAGGACATCGAGCGCATGCTCGAAATCCTGTGATATTTCATCGGTGATGGCAGAAAGATGCATGGTTCTTTTTTTGGGCACCTCGTTGGGCATTAGCGTTAGGCTGAAGTTTACAACGGTTGGCCTGCTTTGTCAAGGGGTGGTCGTAGAGCGTCCATCAGGTCGCCTCGAGTAGCTCGAGAAACTCGGCTTCCGTGAGGATGGGAATGCCGAGTTGCTGTGCTTTGGTAAGTTTGCTTCCGGGGTTTTCTCCAACAACCACATAAGAGGTCTGACGGCTCACGCTGCTAGCCGCGCGCCCTCCCAAGCGGCGCACGGCAGCCTCCGCCTCTTCACGGGTCATATGTGTAAGCGCGCCGGTAAAGACAAAGGTTTTGCCTTTGAGCGCATCGGAGATGGGGGCGCTGCCTTGCGCCATCGGCTGTACCCCGGCACGCTTGAGCTTTTCGAGCATCTGACGGTTTTGTGGATCGGCAAACCAAGCGGCGATGCTTTCTGCGGTGGCAGGCCCGATCTCGTAGATTTGGGCCAGCTCCTCCACCGAAGCCTCTTGGAGACGTTCTAGGGAGCCGAAATGGTCTGCAAGCACGGCGGCCACGTGTTCGCCCACATGGCGTATTCCTAGGGCGTAGATAAGGTTGGCTAAAGGACGCCTTCGACTGGCGGCGATGTTGGCCAAAATCTTTTCGGCCAATTTATCTCCCATACGTTCCAGAGGAAGAAGTTGCTCTTTCGTGAGATAGTAGAGGTCGGCAGGGTCTTTGATAAGCCCCTTCTGAATGAGTTGGGCGATGTGCTTCTCTCCAAGTCCCTCGATGTTCATGGCGTTACGAGAAACGAAGTGCTCGATGGTCTGTTGGACACGCGCCGGGCAGAGGGGGTTGGGGCATCGCGCGATGGCCTCGCCTTGAGGTCGTTCGACAGGCGTACCGCAAACAGGGCAGTGGGTGGGCATTTGGAAGACGATCTCATCTCCATCGCGTTCGGCGGTGACAACCTCCACGATTTCCGGAATCACCTCTCCTGCCCGTTGGATGATGACCGTATCGCCGATGCGCACGTCTTTACGGCGTATCTCATCCTCGTTATGCAGGGTGGCACGGGCCACGATGACCCCTGCAAGGGGAACGGGTTCGAGATGGGCGACAGGGGTTAACGCGCCGGTTCTCCCCACCTGGACTTCGATGGCTAGAACCTTTGTGCGAGCCTGAACCGCCGGATATTTGTAGGCGATAGCCCATCGTGGCGAGCGACTCACTTGGCCTAGCTCGCGCTGGAGGGCAAACGAATTGACCTTAATCACCACGCCATCAATATCGTAGGGAAGCTCTTCTTTACGGGTGGCCCACTCTTCACAAAAAGTAATAGCCTCTTCTATCGTAGCGCACAGGCGAATATTGGGGTTTGTTGGCAGCCCCCACGCCTGATAGGTCTGTAACAGTTCGTATTGGCTTTGAAACTCCCAGCCCTCATAGTGCCCAACCGCGTAAACCAAGAGATCGAGTTTTCGAGTCGCGGTAATGCGCGGGTCTTTTTGACGCACCGAGCCGGCGGCCGCGTTTCTACAGTTGGCAAAGGTTCGCTCTCCGCGCTCCTCTAGCTCCTCGTTGATGCGCCGGAACTCCTGATGGGTGAGAAAGACCTCGCCTCGTATCTCGATGAAGGTGGGGAAGTCGGCCTGTTGTGAATCGGAGGTGAAGTTCAATGTGGGCTGTAGCTGCGAGGTCGTTAGGCCCTTCTGCTCGGATGTTTTGGAGATAGGCCGCAGTTGTTTTGGAAGCGACGGAATGGTGAGCAAGTTGAGGGTAACGTCCTCGCCGACAACCCCATTGCCACGGGTGCCTCCTTTAACAAACCGTCCGTTTTCGTAGATTAAAGAGATAGAGAGTCCGTCTATTTTCAACTCACAAACATACTCAAAACGCGTCTCCGGGGAGGCGCCAAGCAGACGGCGATTGCGGTCTTCCCAGGCGCGTAGCTCTTCGTAAGAAAAGGCATTATCGAGAGAGAGCATGGGAGCGCGATGGGGAAATGGAGCGAAGGTTGTTACGGCCGGCTCGGCTCCCACCCTTTGCGTAGGCGAATCGGGAGTTCTCAGTTCCGGGTAACGCTCCTCTAACTCTTTTAGCTCACGCAGCAGGGCGTCGTACTCTGCGTCGGTTATTTCGGGGTCATCGAGCACATAGTAGCGATAGTTCGCCCGCTCTATCTGCTCGCGCAGCTCCTGTACACGGCGGCGGATGGCTTCGGTCGGTTGTGAAGACTGGGGTTCGGGCATGGATAGAAACCTCAAAGGAAATTAGGTTCTCTCGCTTTGCTTCGAGATGACATCTGTCGGGTAAAGTTATACCAAAATGGCGGACAAGAAACACAATTCGGCCGGTAATGAAGACGCTCAAGAGGCCCACGGGCTTGCAGAGAAACTTCGTTCTCTGCCCTCGGTGAGCCGTCTGTTGGCGAACCCTGAAATACGCCGACTGGCGGAGAACATCCCTCAGACCGTGCTGGTGCAGGCTATCCGGCATGTGTTGCAGCAGATACGCGAGGAGCTGCAGACCAGGTCAGATTGCTCTACGCCAAACTACGCCGACATCGTGAGGGAGGTGATAGCGGAGACACAACGTCGTATGCAACCCTCGCTCTGCAGAGCTATCAACGCCACGGGCGTGATCCTCCATACAGGGCTAGGGAGGGCACGGTTGGCCGACGAGGCCGCCGAGGCGTTGTGGGCGGTGGCGAAAGGACACTGCACTTTGGAAATAGACAGAGAGAGCGGGCGTCGCGGATCGCGCCAAGACCACGTGCGCTCTCTGCTTTGCGAGCTGACAGGTGCTGAAGATGCCTATGTGGTGAACAACTGCGCCGGGGCGGTTTTTCTGGCAGTTACCGTGCTTGCGGCGGGACGAGAGGTCGTTCTATCGCGTGGGGAGCTGGTGGAGATAGGCGGAAGTTTTCGCATGCCCGACATTGTACGGGCCTCCGGCGCATTGTTGGTGGAGGTGGGCACCACAAATCGCACTCGACTTTCGGACTATATGCAGGCCATCACCGAACGCACTGGGCTTATTTTGCGATGCCGTCCCTCCAACTTTGCCATTATCGGGTTTACCGAGACGGTTCCCCTAGAGGATTTGGTGGCTTTAGGCAACAGCCACGACATACCGGTGATGGATGACCAAGGCAGTGGCGCGTTATTGAACTTCGTGAAGGGCAAAGGCACGGTGCTCGATAGCGTGCGAGCAGGGGCGGATGTGGTGACGGCGAGTGGAGATAAACTGTTGGGCGGCCCGCAGGCCGGCCTCATTTTGGGAAAACGTAGATACATCGAGCGGATCGCGAAACATCCGCTGGCGAGAGCGCTTAGAGTTGATAAATTAACTTTGGCGGCTTTGGAGGCCACCCTGAGGCTCTATCGTGATCGGGAGCAGGCGCTACAGGCTATTCCTACATTGCGCTATTTCCATCGCTCGATGCCAGAGATCGTCCGTCTAGCAAGACGGCTCCATCGCGCTCTGCATCGGGTGCTGCCTAAGGAGCGCTTTCGGATCGAATACCGTCGCGACTACTCGGAGGTCGGAGGCGGCTCTCTGCCGGAGGAGCGGCTCGATACGTTTTGTGTGGCATTGCAGAGTGCCGATGGTGGACTTTCCTCAGAGACCATTGCAAGACGCCTCCGCCTCGCCCCAACACCGGTCTTCACACGGGTTCAAGACGATTGGGTGCTTTTCGACCCACGCACGTTGGAATCGGAGGAGATTCAGCTGATCGCCGATACGGTACGCACGCTTCTCTGAAGGCGTTAGAGACCGCGTGTCGGCTTCTGGAACCCGCGGCCTCCTTATGGTGAATAAGAACCCAGCTGGGTGAGGGCGGCCACGATGCGCTGATAGGCCTCTTCGGCGATAGGCTTGAGATTCGGGTTCTGTGTGATCTCGACCATCTCGCGTGGGTCTTGTGCGGAGACCTCGACGTTCGCGCCGCGCTGTGCCACCAGCACATTGCAAGGCAGCAGCAGGCCGACATGGGGTTCCGCTTCAATCGCTTGCGAGGCGAGGTGTGGGTTGCACATGCCGAGAATGGTATAGGGTTCACGGTGAAGCCCAAGTTTCTCCTGGAGCGCTTTTTGGACATCTATTTCGGAGAGGGTGCCAAAGCCCTGTTTTTGGAAAGCCTCTTTGGTGAGGCGCAAGGCATCGGCGAAGGAGGCAGAGAGCGTGGTGCCTAATCCGTAGCGACAGACTTGTTGCATTGAATTCCTCCAAACATAGATTTATAGCTATCTTTTTATACGATAGAGGCCTTGACTAGGTTATCGCTAAAACCGGCGATTGAGGGGGTTCAGCATTTTGCGGCGGACAGGCTGCGAAAGGAAACCATAATGAAGGTTTGTGCGGTAGAATAAAAAATGCATTTTCCCGATATTGGTAGTAAGCGGCTTTAACCGAGGCCGATTCCAAAATCGAACAAGAACGGGCATGCAAAATTTTATACGTTTTTTGAAAGAGGTGCGCGTCTATTGGCGGTTGATTTTGTTGATCGTCGTCTTGACGCTGTGCACCTCCGCGTTGAGTTTACCTCCGCCTTATCTCATTAAGCTGCTGACGGATAGCCTTACGCAGAAGGCACTT
>NZ_DATGKU010000033.1:0-21696 GCF_035294505.1 Chthonomonas sp.
GTTGGCGGGCATCTTGTGGGTGGTGTTTGCCCCGGCACGGGAGAAGGCACGCCAGAGTGTGTGCATCTCCAACCTGCACCAGATTGGGGTGGCGTTATCGCTCTACCGTTCGGATTACGATGGGCAGGAGGCCATGCAAGGTGTGCCTATGACCGCCTCTCAACTCGGACTGCCGATGGGCAGCAGTGGCTCCTATACTTTCGACACAGCCTATGTTAAAGACCGTCGCATTTTGTACTGTCCCGACTTCTGGCTCGATCCCAATATTTCCGAAAACCAGAAAAAGGGCTTAGGATCAAGTTATGGTTGGGACTATATGTGCTGCGATGACCCATATCCTGAGGCGATCCGGTTTAGTACACAAGTTGCTAAGAAAGGGAATCGGGCTATCACCGTCTACTGTGAGGAACATAACGACTTCATACCGCGTTCTCAGCTCTACAAAGAACCCTATTGGGAAACAAAGCACGAGATCGTATTACGCCTAAACAATCAAGTGCAGACTTTCAGAGTACCCATCTACTCTGATCTCAATGACTGGCCATAAATCTATGCCCCTCTCAGCTGTTTAAATCCATTTCCCATAAGGAGGTTATCTTAGTATGAAACAGAAGGTTCGCCGTATCGTTTCCGAACTCTATCGGAAAGTCTACGCCAAGTGGGAGGAGTTTGCCTTTGGCTTTTCAGCCCGTCAACCTCTGCCCAAGCCCAAGCTCACCCGACGAACCGCCGCACGGGCTTTGTTGGGAACCGGCTGGTTTCTGATGGGACTGCAGGCCATCCAGGAGTGGGCAGGTGCGGCTTCAATGAGTTGCGTACCGGTGATAGGCAGCTGTCCAAATGGTTGCATGTCATCGTTGGTTCGCAGCTTCTTCTGTTGTGCTTCCCTCGTCAACTCCAGCGGTAAGTCCGTAGCTTGCTGTCAGTTCAGCTGCGACCTATATGCATGTCTAGGAAGCGGCTGTCAGGGTGGTTCGTACGTCAATGAAACCCTAGTGGCCACCTATACAAACAGGAAATGCAGTAATACTGGTTTCTGTTTGTAGTTAGCATAAATTTTGCTTATCATAGCAGAGGAAGCAAAAAACAGTTTGTCTGCTTCCTCTTCCTTTTGATTTATTCTGTTTTACGATCATAGGGAGAATAACCTATGCAATCGGTTACTCTACATATCAAGCGACTAGATGCAAAATTCTACAGAAAAATGCCCGTGATAGCAGGCGCAAGTCTTCTCTTACTTGTGATGCTTTTCTTACTCTATCGCTATCGGCAATACCTTAAAAGCCCCGAATACGTTCTCAATAGGGCCTTGCATGACCTTGAAATCGGTGACATTAACGATCTGTATGCTATTAGCGCAAAGGACACCTGTAGCTATCTTCATATTACCCCCAAAAACGCGCATCTCATTTTGGCACAGACGCTATGGAAGCATGGGTTTCTACAAGAGCCGACCTATAGCCCCTTTGGTCCGGTGCCAGATGGCGTGAAGCAGTGGGTCGTAACGTGGAGACATCCCCATTTTCAGGTACGCCAGGACATGACTCTCTTTGTTCTGGAAAGACCAGATCATAGATGGTATTTCGATTTACCTAACCTGCTTATTGAGGCCTGTAGGATGTCAGCGAAACCATACAATATCTTAGCCGCTCAAGCGGGCATTCGAGGCTCTGAATACGCCAACATGTATTGGGACATCAAAGGACACTTCCTAGGCATGGGGGCGATTCCCTCGAAAAAAAGTATCATCGTGCCTTAAAGCTTATAGTGTTTAGAGGAGAAGTGCCATCTAAAATGCTACAAGGAGCCGTTATCCCATGAGCACATACTCTGAATCGCTCTGCTTACCCCTATTCAGCACCAACCTGCTGCGCTTACCCGATATGCCCTCCAACCACCCAGGGTCTGTTGTGGCCGGCAGCGAGTGCCTGCGCGCCCTCTTACGCTTCTCCCCAAAACCGGTCACTCTCTTTCTTCCAGAACATCTCCTCCAAAACGCCCAAAACGAACTGCAGCTTCTCCAGCAAAACGCGCCTTCTGCACAACCCATCGCCCTCCATCCGTTTCCTCAGATTCCACAAGTCTTGCAAAATCAGCCCTGCCTGGCCCTACATAACCTTGCCGGCCCTCATCTCGACCTAATGGCCTACATACGTTCGCAATTCGCTCCCCGCCTACTTCCCATCACCTGCATGGAATATGGCTTTAGCTTTCAATCTTTCCTCCTCGACGCCATTGTCCGCCTGCTGCTGGTTCCTACCTAGCCCTGCGACGCCCTCTTCTGCACTACCAACGTTGCAAAACAGGCTACCCACAACCTCCTCCAACGCCTTACCCATCAGCTACAAAGCCGGTTCGGCATACAACGCACTCCCAAATTCCAACTGCTCGTCATCCCTCATGGTGTGCCCACCGACCTGTTCTGTCCGCGCGACCGCGCCCAAACCCGCACGCTTCTTGAGTTGCCTCTGCAAAAAACCATTCTGCTCTATATGGGGCGAATTGACCCCTACAGCAAGAGCGACCTTTTCCCTTTGCTATTGGCCTATCGCAACCTATGGCAAAAGCATCCCGATAAGCTGCTGTTGTTGCTGGTGGGGCCGGTGAACGAAACCTATCTGCCCAAACTAGAGACGCTGCGCCAAGAGCTAGGATTGCCCTCGCATAGCCTGCAACTGCGCTCCAATGTGGCCAAAGGCTGTGTGCCTCTCTACTATGCGGCGGCCGATCTGTTTGTCTCCCTTAGCGATACGCTTCAAGAGAACTTTGGCCTCACACCGGTGGAGGCGATGGCAAGCGGGCTGCCGGTGGTGGTGACGGATTGGGCAGGCTATCGCGAGAGCGTGAAGGAAGGCGAAACCGGATTTAAAGTGCCGACTTTCTGGGGACCCAGCGATGCAGACCTAAACGAATGGGCGCCCTTCTACGACTGGAGCTTTGACCACTTCTATGTGGGCCAGTCGGTAGGCCTAGACCACCAGAAGTTAATAGAGGGCCTGTCTCTCCTGGTGGAAAACGAGGCGTTGCGGCACCAAATGGGTGAGCGTGCACGTGCCTATGCCCTGCAGGAGTATAGCTGGGAAGTAGGGGTAAAGCGTCTCTGGGAAGCCTGGGTGCAGCTCGCCAAAGAGGCGGAAACTCTAGAAGATGAGATGCAGAAAGAGGACTATAGGCTGCTTCAGCCGCGCTATTACGAGACGTTTGGTTGCTTTGCCTCTTACGGACTAAGTGGAGCGGAAAGGTTAACGATTACCCAGCGTGGGCTTAAGGTGCTGAAAGGCCAGGAACCGCTAGGCCAGATTGAGGAGCCACGAGGCCTCCTCAAAGAGGAGTGGGTACTTCGTGGCCTGCGTGGACTGCGCACTCTATGCCGCTGGAGCGGCAGCGTTTCGGTGGCGCGACTGGTGGAGCTGCTAAGGCGGTGCTATGGCGTGAACGATTCGGAAGGCTATCGGTATGTGCTCTGGATGCTGAAGTACGATCTGGCAGCCCTTACCTGCCGGCCCCGCTCGGATTTATCTCAAGAGATTTTGAAATCCACAGGAGAAGGAGGTTTCCCAACATGAGAAAACGGATGCTGCTTATCGCTATTGGGTTGGCGTTGATAAGCCGCGTGGCACCGGCGCAGCAGCCGCCCTTCGCCTTTGAGCTGGTGATAGAGAACCAGTTCGGTAAGGAGAAGAACTATCAGCGCATATGGCGCATGGGCACCTTCCTGCGCATAGACCCCATGAAAAGTCCCACCCTGCCTGCGTCTGACGTTTACGATACTTTCTATGCTCATCTCGTACCCAACGGGATGTGGTGGCTTTACTCCAAAAGAAGCATGCTTGGGGTTCCTGAGGCGATAGTCTATAGCGACTTGGAATGGTGGGCGTTTTGGCAGGAGGTAAAGCGGAAAGGGCTTGATAGGGTCATAGCCGAAAACCACATTACGCCGGAAGGGCAGAAGGTTTTCCGAGACAATCAGTTTTATGCGCAAACGCAGTTGGAAAAGCGGATGGAGTGGCAACTTCGGTTCTACAACCAGTTTCCCAATGTGCCCTGGTTTCCTACCCCTGCGGAAATTCGCACTTTCGGCAAAAAGATAGGGGAGGACCGAGTCGGTAGAGTGCCCTGCTGGGTCTATGAAAAGCGAGAGGTTTCGCGCGGACAGGTGACACAGACACGCCTTTGGGTGTCAAAAAGCGACGGAATGGTTTGGCAGCGCCGCATCGAAACCTGGCCGCAGAGCAGCCCGAACCACAAACGACTGATCATGGCCTCGCGCGTTTATACTTGCCGCATCTTGAAAAGCCTGCCTACATCGGTGTTTCAACTGCCGCCGGGGACTGTGGCCATTCTCCCAGACAAGGTTCAGGAGTATATCAGCGACCGTTTTGGGCTAGGGAAGGGCGTGCGCATACAACACCAAGAAGGTTTTGGCATTATCTTCAACCCTGTGACGGCAGCCGATTTTGCAAAGCCACATTAAGGCCGACGCCCTTCCCCTTGCCCGATTTAGGAGGCCTGGCGCATGGCGTCTTCCGCGCTGTCGGTGATGAGGGTAGGGTCAATGCGTTTCAGCACCGTCTCCTCATCCACCACGCACTTTTTCACGTTGGATTGCGAGGGCAACTCGTACATCACGTTGAGCATCACCTCTTCAATAATGGTGCGTAGGGCACGGGCGCCGGTGCTGCGTTGAATGGCCTCACGGGCGATGGCACGCAGCGCGGCCTCGGTAAACACCAACTCTACCCCTTCATATTCGAGGAAACGCGCGTACTGTTTTACCAAAGCGTTCTTCGGCTCTACCAGAATGCGCATGAGGGCCTCTTCATCCAACGGATCGAGGGTCGCAACCACCGGCAGGCGCCCCACAAATTCGGGAATGAGGCCGTACTTGAGAAGGTCATCGGGCATCACATGCTGATAGAGATTGCCTTTTTGCGAAGCTCGGTCTTGCTTGTCGCCGATATTGGCGCGAATGCCCATGGTGCGATTGTTAATGCGGCGCGAGATGATGTCGGTGAGGCCCTCGAAAGCGCCTCCGCAGATAAAAAGAATGTTGGTGGTATCTACTTGAACATACTCTTGCTGGGGATGTTTGCGGCCCCCTTGAGGGGGAACGTTGGCGATGGTACCCTCCAGAATTTTCAGCAGGGCCTGCTGCACCCCTTCCCCACTTACGTCGCGGGTAATGGAAGGGTTTTCGCTTTTACGGCTGATCTTGTCTATCTCATCAATATAGATAATGCCTCGCTGAGCGTTGCGAATGGTCTGCTCAAGCCCACCATTGGGGTTCATGTTTTCGGCGGCCTGAAGCAGCTTCAGCAGAATGTTTTCCACGTCCTCGCCCACATAGCCGGCCTCGGTAAGGGTCGTGGCATCGGCGATGGCAAAGGGAACGTTTAGGATGCGGGCGAGGGTCTGTGCGAGCAGGGTTTTACCGGAACCGGTTGGCCCGATAAGAAGGATATTGGACTTTTGCAACTCCACGTCGTTGCTTGGGGCGTTGATGCGCTTGTAGTGGTTATAAACCGCAACCGAGAGCACCCGCTTGGCGCGCTCCTGCCCCACCACATACTGGCTGAGTATGCGGTAAATCTCTTTCGGTTTCGGGATGGAACCCCAAGCCGGCCCTATGCCCGGAGTAGCTTCCTGACCTTCGCGGGCAATGATCTCGTTGCAGCGGTCCACGCATTGAAAACAGACGGCGCCGTACATGCCGGCTATCAGTTTGCCCACCTGCTCTCGCGTTTTGCCGCACAGCACGCAGCGGTTGTCCGATCTCTCAAAAACTCTCGACAAAGCTCTCTCCTTGAAACGGAAGGGTTCCGTTTTCTAGCGTTCGTTCTTATCTACTATTTTGTCTATCAAGCCGTACTCCAGCGCCTCTTGAGGCGACATAAAGTAGTCGCGGTCCATGTCGCGCCGCACCTTATCGGTCGGCTGATGGGTATGTCGGGCGAGTATCTCGGTAAGCACGTCTTGCATGCGTATCATCTCCCGCAGGCGAATTTCGGCATCCTGTACAGGGCCCTCATAGCCACCGGCCACCGAGTGAATCATAATTCGCGAGTTTGGGAGCGCATAGCGCTTGCCGGCGGTGCCTCCGGCCAAAAGAACAGCTGCCATCGAGGCCGCCATACCAACACAGATGGTGGCCACATCGCATTTGAGCATCTGCATGATGTCGTACATGGCCAGCCCTGCCGAGACACTGCCCCCCGGGCTGTTGATGTACAGCTCGATGTCGGCGTCGGGGTCTTCACGCTCCAGGAAAAGCAGTTCAGCGATCACGAGGTTGGCGAGGTGGTCGCTTATCGGCTCCCCAACAAACACAATGCGATCGCGCAGCAGGCGCGAATAGAGATCGTAGGCACGCTCTCCTCGGGCGCTCTGCTCGACCACCATGGGAATCACGTTCTTCGGTGTCTCTATTTTCCGTTCCATTATTCACCCCCCTCTGCAGTGGCGATCTCCTCCTCTACCTCTTCTTGGGGCAGATCGGAAACCTCTACCTCTCGAATCGTGTTGTTGGCAAACAGAAAGTCATGGAGGCGCTGTCGCACCAGCGCATCGGCCAGTTCCAATCGCTTGCGCGGGTTTTGCCGAAACTCCCCATACTGTTCTTCCGTAATTTGACCTTTTTCTAACATATCGTCGAAGGCGGCATCAATATCCTCTTGGTCAACCTGCAGCCCCTCCTGGGTGGCGATGGCACGCAGCACAAGGAACGCCGCGATGCGATAGGCCGACTGTTCTGCGAGCGCCCTCTGATGCTCCTCGGCCGTTTTGCCGATGGCCGCCAGATACTGCTCATATGTCAGGTTGCGCTGTTGCAGCTCACGCGCCAGCGCTTCGAGGCGAGATTCCATCTCCTCCTTCACCAAGATTTCCGAGAAGTTCACGGTGGAGTTCTTCACGATCTCGGCGATAAGCCGCTGTTCGGCAAGCTCATTACCCAGCCGTTCAAAGTAGTCTTCCAGCTCCTCTCGCACGCGCCGGCGCATGGTCTCAACGTTCTCATAGCCCAGCTCTTTGGCGAAGGCATCGTTGACCTCCGGCAGTTTGCGCACGTTGATGCCGATCAGCTTCACGGTGTAGGTGGCCTGCTTTCCGCGCTTGGCCTCGTCGGGGTAGTCGTCGGGATAAGGCAGAGTAAAGGTGCGCTCCTCCCCGATCTGCATGCCCAGCAAGGCCTCATCAAAACCGGGGATATTGTTCCCAAGAAAGATAAGGCGACGCCGTGCAGGCCCCTTATCCTCCTCCGCGCCCTCCTCTTGAACGCGCATCTCCACGCTCAACACGTCTCCAGGCTCTACCCCTCTATCGGTCACCCTTTCGAGGCGCTCATAAGGCTTGCGGCGCCGCTCGATCTCCTGCTCCACCAGCTCGTCGGTCACCACCCGCTTTGGCTTCTCCACGGTCAAACCGGTATAAGCTCCCAAAGTGACCTCCGGCTCCAGCGGCACGATCAGCTTATAGGTATAGGGTTTGTTGTTCTCGATGTCGGGGGCATCAATTTCGGGGTTATAGCCGCTCATTATCTCCAGCGACTCCTGCTCCAACGCCTTGGAGCCGGTTTCGGCGACAAGCTTCTCTAAAACCCGCCGTCGCACCCTTTCGGGGTCTACATAACGTTCCAAAAGGGCGAGAGGCGCTTTCCCCGGTCGAAACCCCGGCACGTTGACGTAGCGATTAAACTCTTTATACACGCTATCGAAGGTGCGGCTTACCTGCTCCTCATCCACGGTGATCTCGACCGTAGCCGTACGTGGAGTCGCATGTTCGACTTTTACCTGCATAACAAATGGTGCTTCCTTATATACTCGGTTTTCGTTTCAACTTGGCGAGGGTAGAATACAACATCCTTAAGCGTCGAGTCAAGCTTTCGCTGTGGCCTTTGGGATGTTCCATCGGTTACCCGCCTTATTAGCCCAAATTGGTCAGTGCGCCCTCGAAGTCGGCCATGGTGAGCGCGCGCGGCGTGTCCGGCCCCTGGTCGGCGATGCGTATGAGGGCCAACAGCCCCGCCTCGTTCACCAGGGCGCGAATGTCGGCTCCGCTATAGCCGTCGGTTTTCCGGGCCAGCTCGTCAATATCCACATCGGGCGCCAGATTGGCGTTTCGGGTACAGAGGGCAAATAGCTGCCGGCGCGCCTCAAAGTCAGGCAAAGGAATCTCGATCTCGCGCGAAAGGCGGCCCCCCCTTCGCACGGCCGGGTCGAGCATATCGGGGCGGTTGGTAGCGCCGATAATGAAGACACGGCTGTTGGGCGTTAACCCGTCCATCTCCTGCAGAAACTGGTTCACCACCTTGTCGGAATGGATGGCCACACCGCCCTGGCGCACAGGCAACAGCGCATCTATCTCATCAATGAAGATGATGGCAGGCGGGTTGGCGCGTGCGCGAGCAAATAGCTCCTGCACCCTTTTTTCGCTCTCCCCCACATACATCTGGTTGATGTCGGCCGGCGTAATGGCGTAGAAGTGACATTTGGCCTCGTTGGCCAATACGCGCGCAATGGTGGTTTTTCCGGTACCGGGTGGGCCTTTAAGCAGGATGCCCGTGGGCGGTTGTACACCTAGCTCCCGCGCCAGCTCCGGCTGCTCCAGCATGAGCTGCATCTGACGAAGTTCGCGTTTCGTGCGCGGGTTCAATACCAGATCGTCCCATGTAAGAGCGCTCTGTTGGGGAAGATCGGAGCCGGTTGTGACGTAGCGGTGGTTGGAGAGCGCGTTCAGCGAGGCGGCAAAGTTTCGGTAGTTGGTGTTAGAGGGATCCAGTTGAACCGCCGCCCGGGCGGCCTGTTCGGCCTCCTCACGACGGTCGAGCGCCTGAAACACCCGGGCCAGATAGTGGTAGGCACGAGCATGTTTGGGGTCGCGCTCCACCACCGATTCCAAATAGTAGGCCGCATCCTCCAAAGTTTGTCGCCAGGCGCGATAGCGCCTACGGCCATCGCGAACCGTTTGATCGAACCCAAGCAGTTGCGCTCCATAGAGCAGAGCCATGTCGGCCAAAGTCGGCCTGTCGGTATCGGCCAAATTCCATAAAGCCCATCCGAGGCGAAACCGAGCCTCCGTGTTCTCCGGGTCTAGCGCCACAGCCTTTCGGAAGGCCTCCACAGCGCGCCCCCACTCCGCCATGCGCGCATAGCGGATTCCTCTTGCAAGCGCCTCTTCGAGAGTCTCAACCCCCTGTTCGGGCATATTGGGTACCTATTTCAACAACAAAGCTACTTATATTCTACCAGATCGGCTTCAGCAGTTGCCGAAACCCTTTGTGCCCCTCTTTCAAGCGATGAAAGCCCGCCCTTACCGCACAACCGCTTCTATCGTGCGGCCAAACGCACGCCCCGGCCCACGCCACGAACCTCCAAAGCCGTTGGAGTGGCCTCCACAAGGTGGGCGTTCTCCCGCCCTAGCCGCTCCACCCGGTTCCCGGCTAGGTGCACGTTCTTACATTCGGTAAGGTAAATAAGGGCTTTAGGGTCAAGCCAGTTGGCGCCGCGATTGGAGGGGTGTTGCTGCGCACCGTGAAAAACGTTGTTGCGAATCTCCACATTTTCGGCAGAGGTAACCAGCAGGTTCACGCCGTCGCAGTTCTCTATGGTGTTGCCATCAATCTGGATATCCCGATGCCCATAGCCGGGCACAAAGCCGTGGTCGTTTGACGCCATTACCGAGATGGCTCCCGCCTGGTCGGTTCCCTGCCAAGTAACATAGCCCACGTTAAGGATGTGGTTGTTGCGCACGATGACATGATGGCTGTAGTCGGCCTCGTTCCACCACATCTCCGGCGCGATCACGATGCCTGCGATCGTACTTCCCTCGATGGTGTTGTTCTCAACCAGCCCGTCGTCGGCTTTCAGCAACATGCCACGCGCGCGATGATTGCGGATCACGTTGTTGCGCAACACATAACCGCTTCCATCCTCATCGGGATCGCTTACCAACCCTTCAAATGGAGCGGGCAGATCGCGGTCGAGGGTAAGTGCCACAAAGATATTTACCTCTTTAAAGGCCTTTAGGTCGGTCTGGCGTTGAGGCCGATAGTTAGAGAGAACCTCCACGGCGTTTAGCCTGGCCTCCCCTATGGGCACCAGGTCTTTCGTATAAACTCGCACGCGATCTCCGGTCTGAAAGAAGTTGCCCCAAGGAACGCGCACGATGAGATGGTTTCCATCGGACTCTTGCACCATGGCGTAGCGACCATGTATCGCGATGCCGTCATCCGGCATTCCTTGTAGAAGACATCCCTCAACCGTCGGGCCGTGCCGAATGCCGCTCGAGTGAAAGGCATCCGCTCCGGCAGCCATCAACGGCCTTCGTGTCGCGCCCGGCGGGGGCGGCGGATAGAGAATGGAGTAGTTATAGAAGTTCCCTCCCTCTCCACCTCCCTCATGCACCACCCAGCCGGTAGGCCCTACAAAGGTGAGGCCGATCACCTTGATGCCAGAGCAATCGCCCACCTCCAGATCGGTTGAGAGGTAGTTGCGATAGGTTACAAGATCGCCAACGGCCATGGTGTGATCGGCTCCAAAGCCGCCATAAAACCGAAACCTGTTAGGCCCTAGCCGCTCCACACGGCTGATGGGAACGTCGTAGGCGCCCGGCTTCCACTGTAGGGTTTTCGGGTCGAAAAAATAGGCCGTAGGATGGGGGTCAAAGTCGGCAGGGTTATCGAGGTCGGTTGGATAGCCCTTATCTACGACGATATCAAACCATCTGCGTTGGGGGTCTATCGCCACAATGGCGCCCTGAGTGCGCACGGTGGTCGCCAGGCGAACGGTAAAACCACGCAAGGTAACATGAGTGCAGTGATCGAGGTGAATTCCGCCCTGGCGCGGGTTCAGCCGCACCAACGTCACCCCGCGCCCGTCTACCTCGAAATTCTTCATGTTCACCAGGTGCAGCGCATAGTCATTGTGAGGGTCCTCGATGGGGTAGGTTCCTGGGGCGATGCGCACCCCCCTATAGCCGGCCTTATAGGCCGCCTCAATCGCTTGCTGCAGAGCCTCTGGGGCATTGGACGGCGGGTGCACGGTCAAAATCGAGGCCTGCGGAGCGCCTGCCCGTGCTGAAAGCAGGGTGAAACCGCAACTTACCAGCATCCCACCGATGCCAAGCCATGGAAATATTTGCTGTAGACGCTTTTTGATGTTCATGGTTCTATCTTCCCTATGCCGATGCAGCTCGCAGCTCCTGAAGCATCTTTTCGTAGGTTTTCAAGGCCTCCGCGCCAAAGCAGCAGAAGATCACCTTTTCCGGCAGCGACTCGTGTCTGAGAAAGTCGGCTACCTCTTGCAGAGCAATACGTGTGGCGCGCTCCAAGGGAAAGCGATAGGCGCCTGTGCTGATCGCCGGAAAGGCGATGGTGCGCACCCCGTGCTCCTTGGCAAGGCAGAGGCTATGGCGATAGCAGCTCGCCAAAAGGGCATCTTCCCCACGATCGCCTCCGTGCCACACCGGCCCTACGGCGTGGATCACATAGCGGGCCGGCAAGCGATACCCTTTCGTAATGCGGGCCTCTCCGGTGGGGCATCCCCCCAGCGTTCGGCACTCTTCAAGAAGCTCCGGTCCCGCCGCACGGTGGATGGCGCCATCCACCCCCCCACCCCCTAGCAGCGTGGTGTTGGCCGCATTCACGATGGCGTCCACCTCTAAACGGGTAATGTCGCCTTCTACAATCTCCATTCTATTAAAGGGAGTTGAGGACATAGACCACTTCTCCTTTTTTCGGTTTAATGCCGTTCCGCTCCTCAAGCAGCCTTGTGTTTGTATTCTTTCATCGGAGAGTGGTAGAATTCCTACGTAGATTCAACAGAGTCGCATTGAATGTTCCTTTAAGGCGCCTGCTGATCAAAGAATTCTGAGGAGGCCTTCATGAAAAATAGCTTTAATGCCCGCACCACACTGCGTGTGGGCGATAGAACCTACACCTACTACCGTCTCGAAGCCCTTGCACAGCACGGTATTGACCTCACCAAACTCCCCTACTCCCTCAAAATCCTGCTAGAGAACCTGCTACGCCATGAGGATGGCGTTACGGTAACTGCGGAAGACATTCTCGCACTGGCACGCTGGCGTCCCGATGAGGTGCCCGAAAGGGAGATCGCGTTTCGCCCCGCCCGAGTCTTACTGCAGGATTTTACGGGCGTGCCCTGCCTTGTAGACCTCGCTTCGATGCGCGAGGCCATGGCCCGTTTTGGAGGAGACCCCTCAAAAGTCAATCCGCTGCTGCCCGTGGAGCTTGTTATTGACCACTCGGTGCAGGTGGACTATTTTGGTAGGAAAGATGCTTTGGCTCTGAACGTAGCCAAGGAGTTTGAGCGCAACCGAGAGCGCTACGCCTTCCTGAAATGGGGCCAATCGGCCTTTCAAAACTTCAAGGTTGTTCCGCCCAGCACAGGCATCGTGCACCAGGTGAACTTGGAGTATTTGGCGCGTGTGGTTTTTGCCGATGCCCGTGCGGACGGTACGATAGTGGCCTACCCCGATACCCTTGTCGGCACCGATTCGCATACGACGATGATCAACGGTCTCGGCGTGCTGGGCTGGGGCGTGGGCGGCATCGAGGCGGAGGCGGCCATGCTGGGGCAACCGGTCTCCATGCTGATTCCGCAGGTGGTAGGCTTTCGCTTAGTCAATGCGCTGCCGGAGGGAGCTACGGCCACCGATTTGGTTTTGACGGTTACGGAGATGCTACGCAAGAAGGGCGTGGTGGGCAAGTTCGTGGAGTTTTACGGCCCCGGCCTAGCCTCGCTTCCCCTTGCAGATCGCGCAACGGTGGGGAATATGGCGCCGGAATATGGGGCAACTTGTGGTATCTTCCCCATAGACAACGAATCGCTTCGCTACCTCCGCATGTCCGGCCGCTCCGAAGAGCAGATCGCGCTTGTGGAGGCCTACATGAAGGAGCAGGGGCTTTTCCACGGCTTCGATGCGCCCGAAGCTTTCTACTCCGAGACCTTAGAACTCGATCTCAACACCGTGGAGCCTTCCATTGCCGGCCCGCGGCGCCCGCAAGATCGCATCCCGCTTTCCAACGCGAAAAAGGCTTGGGAGCAGGCCCTTCCCTCGCTACTAGGGCCTGGCACCGCCTCAAACGGAGCGACCGCACTGGCTACCCGTGTGAAGGTGGAGACGGAGAAGGCCACCTACGAGCTGAGCCACGGTTCTGTTGTTATCGCCGCCATCACAAGCTGTACGAACACCTCGAACCCCTCCGTCATGGTGGCGGCCGGCCTGTTGGCAAAAAAGGCCGTGGAGCTGGGGCTAGAGTCCAAGCCATGGGTCAAAACCTCGCTGGCCCCAGGCAGCCGTGTGGTGACCCGTTATTTAGAGCAGGCCGGGCTTCTGCCCTACCTCGAGCAACTTCGCTTCGCCACGGTGGGCTATGGCTGCACCACCTGCATCGGCAACTCCGGGCCGCTGCCGCCCGAAGTAAGTCGCGCCATTGAAGAGGGCAAGCTGGTGGTCTGTTCGGTGCTTTCCGGAAACCGCAATTTTGAGGGGCGCATTCAGCCCGAAGTACGCGCGAACTACCTGATGTCGCCTCCGCTGGTTGTGGCCTACGCGCTGGCCGGGCACATGGACTTCGATCCCTACAACGACCCGCTGGGCATGGATAAGGAGGGCAACCCGGTGTATCTGCGCCATATCTGGCCGACCCAGCAGGAGGTAGCCGAGACGATAGAAAAGGCGGTACGGGCCGAGATGTTCCGCGAAAACTACGCCGATGTCTTCAAAGGCGATGAAAACTGGAACCGGATCGATTCTCCACGTGGCGCCCTTTTCTCATGGGACTCGAATTCGACCTACATCAAGAACCCACCCTACTTCGATAACATGCCCCGCGAGGCGCCCGAAACGGTGGAGGATATACGCGGTGCCCGAGTACTGGCGATGTTTGGAGATAGCATCACCACCGACCATATCTCGCCTGCCGGCTCCATCAAACCCTCCTCACCGGCAGGGCGCTATCTCATTGAACGTGGGGTAGACCCGGCCGATTTCAACTCCTACGGGGCGCGTCGCGGACATGATGAGGTGATGGTGCGAGGAACCTTTGCCAACGTGCGCATTAAAAACCTACTGGTGCCCGGCACCGAAGGGGGTGTCACTATCTACTTCCCCACCGGAGAGGTGATGACCATCTACGAAGCGGCCATGCGCTACAAGCAGGATGGCACGCCGCTTATTGTGCTGGCCGGCAAAGAGTACGGTTCTGGTTCCAGCCGCGACTGGGCAGCCAAAGGCCCTTACCTGCAAGGCGTTCGCGCCGTGTTGGCCGAAAGCTTCGAGCGCATCCATCGCTCCAACCTTGTGGGCATGGGCATCCTTCCCATCCAGTATCGCCAGGGAGAGAGCGCGGCGACCTTAGGGCTGACCGGCCGAGAGCGCTACGACATTCTGGGGTTGCGTGAGGCCATCGCCACCGGCTTCGCCAACGGCCGAGAGCTTACCGTGCAGGCCACCGCAGAGGACGGAAGTCGCAAAGAGTTTCGGGTGCTTGCCCGTATAGACACGCCCCAAGAGGTGCAGTACTATCGGCACGGTGGCATACTGCAGTATGTGCTGAGGCAACTGCTCGAAACCGCCTAGAAAAGAGGATTTGCCACGGGGTTGCCCACTGTTGCCAGATATGTGCCCCGAATCGGCTGTAGGGGTAGGTAGGCACGAGGCCTACCCCTACGACCTGCTTTTTGGGCGTGAAACAGACCTCTTTGGACAGAGCTAGGGCAACGGCAGGTTTTTCTCTCCTTCGACAGGGCCTCTTTAGGAGTGGGCTAAGGGGTTGGCCTCCAGTGTCGTGCCCACCGTGTGCACGCGGATGAGGTTAGTAGTGCCGGGGCGGTTCACGGGCACACCGGCCGTCAGCACCACCGTGTCGCCGGGGCGCACCAATTGCAACCGCTGGGCTACCTCCAGCGTTTCACGCATCATGGAATCGGTATCCGTTACCGCCTCCACAAGGCAGGGCTGCACGCCCCACACCATGGCAAGCGCGTGATAGGTCGCTCGGCTTGGGGTCGCCCCGAGAATGCGCACAGGTGGTCGGTGCGAAGCCACCAGGCGAGCGGTTCGGCCGGTGGAGGTTGCACAGAGGATGGCTTTGGCGCCGATTTCGCAGGTGATCTGCGCGGCGGCATGGCCAACCGCTTCGGTAAGTTGGTGGGGGGTTGCCAGGCGCTCGGCATAGTCGCGATTGCGGAAGATGGCTTTTTCGGTAGTCAATGCGATGCGGGCCATCGTGCGTACGGCCTCGACCGGATAGGCTCCAGAGGCCGTCTCGGCCGAGAGCATGACGGCATCGGTTCCGTCGAGGATGGCGTTGGCCACATCGGCCGCTTCGGCACGGGTGGGGCGCGGGCACTGCATCATCGATTCGAGCATTTGGGTGGCCGTAACCACCGGTTTTGCCGCTCGGTTACAGGCGCGAATCAGCTGCTTTTGAACGATAGGCACCTCGTCAAAGCGCATCTCCACCCCCAGATCGCCTCGCGCCACCATCACCCCATCCACAACCTCTAAGATGGCCTCGAAATGATGAACCGCCTCCGCCTTCTCGATTTTGGCCATCACGGGCACCCGCACTCCCAGCTGCTGCATTGTGGAAAAGATGGGCTGAAGGTCTTCTGCATGGCGCACAAAAGAGACGGCCACCCAGTCCACCCCCTGGCTCAGGCCAAAACGGAGGTCATCGAGATCGCGCGGGGTGAGGGCGGGAATGGAGAACCGAGTGCCCGGTGCAGCGACCCCTTTGCGCGAAAGCAGCTTTCCCCCTGAGAGACATCGCGCCCACACAATGGGGGCCGGCGCCTCCTTTGTGGGTTCGGTGCGCAGAACGCGAAGGAGAATTTTGCCATCATCGAGCAGCAGCTTGCGCCCCGGCTGAAGCGCCGCCAGCAGCTCCGGCACCGGCAGAGGGAGAAGCAGGTTCTCGGAGGCTTTGGCAGGAGGCTCTAGGGCGTCGTGCGCGATGAGGCCCACCACTTGTCCTCGTTTCAAGGATACGCCGTCGGCTCCGAGGTCGCCGAGCCGAATTTTCGGACCGCAGAGGTCTTGCAGCAGGGCGAGCGGTTTGCCCATTTTTTGTGAGATTTCGCGCAGGTCGGCGATCACCTGAGCGTGCCAGGCATGGTCGCCATGAGAAAAGTTGAGGCGGGCAACATCCATGCCGGCTTGCAACATACGCTCCAAGGTTTTACGATGACAACTACTCGGCCCTATAGTGCAAACAATTTTCGTTTTTCGCAATTTCATGCCAAATTTGCTTTCAGGACACTTCTGTGCTCTTGAATGTTTTTTAAGCCAGAAGATACTTTACCAGCTTTTCAGCCCTATTTCAAGTTTCCTGCTTCTCGCACAGCTCCCTTTGGTACATTGGGCTTCACGATAAAGGCCTGTTTGGCTTCGGAAAGATCGTTTCCAACAAGCCGCACCCGCGCGGTTCGTGCGCCCGAAACCATTAAGAAGGCCTGTACGCCCTGCGGAGCCGCACAGCCGTGCAAAAAGGCATCTTGCACATCGTTTAGCTGCACCACAGGCATCTCTGTGGAGGGACTCGAAGCGTGTAGGACATTGACGTCCAAGTCTTTCACGTCATCGCAAACCAGGGCGGGACGCCCATCCGGCGTCTTGCTTACAAGCTCTAGTTGTGAAAGCCGAAGGCCATCCACATGCCGACAGTAAAGGCCGTAGGCAGGCAACCTGCCGAACATACGCGCTTCCGGGTAGGCTTTGGGCTGCTCCGGCACCGTGTGCTCAACCCACTCGGCCTTGCCGCCTTCCACGGTCTCGATGCAGATATTCTCTAGCTGCACATCCTGTACCCGATGCTCCGGCAGGCCTGTAATGGAAGAGGTTAACAAGGAACCGGTGGCATAGATATGGCCTATCCGAACACCTCGAAGCGACGTGGGTGCGGCCGGATTCTCCGTTCGCGTGCCGAGACGCACAAAAAGAGGGGTACGCACATTGCGCATGGCGATATTCGAGATAACGACCCCTTCCACCGATCCCCCATCCACCATCTCGACGGCAATGCCGGAAATAACCCGCGCGTTTATCGGGTCGGCATCTGCATTGTAGATCACCGAGTTGGCAAACGTGATGTCTCGGAAAGCGCCGTGTGTGGCCGTGCCCATCTTAAAACCGTTGCAGCAGGTGGTAAGTACGCAGTTGGTGATCGTGATATTTTCGTTGGCTTGCACCGGCCCACCGTACGGGTTTTCGCTTTTCAGGCAGATGGCATCGTCGCCGGTGGCGATATCGCAATCGGAAATGAAGACGTTGTGGCAACAGGTAATGTCCATCCCGTCGGTGTTGGGGCCGTAGACGGGGTTACGCACACGGATGCCGCGAATGGTGACCGTTTCACAAAGGATGGGGCGTAGGGTCCAGCCCGGCGAGTTGGCAAGCAGCACGCCCTCGATGTGCACGTTTCGACAGCGAACAAACTCTAACATCGGCGAAGGGCGTATCTGCTTCCCATTCTGACGAATAGGCCTATAGTCGTAGGCGATAACGTCGCGCCAAAGGTCTTCCGGGCGGGGAGGTGGGCGATGGGTAGGCTGCCAAAAGGCAGGGCCTTGCCCATCCACCGTTCCCAAACCGCAGAGGGCGATGTTTTCGGCGTTTTCGGCAAAGAGGAGGTGGCGCGTATTGGCATCGCCGCCAGGGGCGGGGCCGGGATGGTCTTCATAATCCGCGGGGTCGGTGCTGCCCAACAGGGTAGCCCCCGCTTCGAGATAGAGGCGCACGTTGCTTTTCAACACAAGGCCGCCGGTAAGGTAGGTGCCGGCAGGCACATACACCGTTCCTCCGCCGGCCCGAAAAGCGGCCTCTATCGCCTGCTGAAGCGCTGCGGTGTTCTTGGTTTTTCCATCTCCAACCGCGCCAAAACGGCGTACATCCCACCAAAGCTCTTTTGCTGCCGATCCGCTTTGGCCTCCTCCGGAAAGGAAAAAAGCGCCCGAAAAGCCCAGCAGTTCCCGTCGGTTCATGGTGTCGCTCCTTCCACCCGAAAGGGTTCCCAGTTCCAACTTTGGAGAGTTTCCATAAGGGAATAGGCCGTCATATCGAGATGGATAGGGGTGATGGAGATGGCACCGTGCTGAACCGCGTACACATCCGAGCCGGGTTCGGGTTCTTCCGGTCGCACGCTACCTCCAAGCCAATAGTAGGGTCGCCCATAGGGGTCTTCACGCACCGCAATGCGGTTCACATACTCCCTTCGTCCCTGTCGCGTAATGGCTATGGGCAGCTCTGAAGCATCGGGCCTGTAGGGGATGTTGATGTTGAGAAGCACGTGTGGAGGGAGGCGATGTTGTTGAATGCGGGTGGCAACTTGCCCGATGAAGGCCGCGATAGGCTCGAAAGAGACGGTGCCCGCAGGAACATTTTCGGGCAAACAGAGGGAGACGGCGAGAGAGGGAATGCCGATCACCGCCCCCTCCCGAGCGCCGGCAACCGTGCCGCTGTAGACCACGTCCCACCCCAGATTGGCCCCTGCATTGATTCCTGAAACCACGAGGTCGCACCGCCCGCCCATTACCACCTCATAACCCAAGGCCACACAATCGGCAGGGGTGCCGTTGCAGGCATAGCCTTCTGCCCCATCCGGCAAGGCGACGGGGGTAAGGCGAAGGGGCTTGTGAAGCGTGATGGAGTGCCCTACGGCGCTACGAGGGCGTTCGGGCGCAACTACAAAAACCTCCCCTACATGGGCGAGCGCACGGCGGGCTGCATGGAGACCCGCGGCCTGCACGCCATCATCATTCGTCAGCAGAATACGCAATTTGACTCTCTTAACTGGGTGAGATAACCGGTTATCGAGAAGCATTATACCTACTCTCATCCGTCAGCGCCTCTTGGAAAGAGGCTTAACGTCTTTCAAAATAGGCCTGCTTTGCGGTATAATAAAACAGCAATGGGCGAATAGCTCAGTCGGTAGAGCGCTTCGCTTACACCGAAGAGGTCCGGGGTTCAAGTCCCTGTTCGCCCATTTTTTGTTTGCCGGCGCCGTTGTCCTCTTTGGAGAATTTCTGAAACCGCACACACCGTTCTCTCGTCTCTTCGATCAAACATAGGATTCCTAGCATGTCCCCACAGGAACAGAGTTTCTCCGGCCAATCGGCCACCGAGGTCTCTTCACAAGGAGCCGTTTCTAGGCTCGCTTCCGACACCATTTCTCCCGAAGAACGTCAGCGCATTGAAACGCTTCTGACAACCGTATCCTCTAAAAGCCCTGTACGTGGTGCCGTCGAAGCCCTGCTTGCCGACCCAAAGGCCACGGTGCCTTCGGAGCCTCTTTATGCCGTTTTGCGCCGGCCTAGTTGGCGACGATGGCGTGAGCAGCAACTGGCGGTGTGGGCCTTAGCCCGCCTGGCCGAGCGGAATGAGCAACGTGAGAAGACTGTTGACGCCTTCGCCAAGGTTCTCAGCGGGGACTTCTCCGTTCAGATGTTGACCGGCATTGGGGTTGTTGCGCTGGTGATTATGGTAATAACGATCATCACATGGAAAAAGGCGGGAGCCTTTTCGGCTTTTCTCGATGTGCTTGCTACATTCTCTAGCTTTATGTCCTTCAAAGCCGCCTTCGCCAACCCCGTACGTGAAGAGGCCGCAAGCGCTTTGGGGAGACTGAAGGCGGTGGAAGCTTTGGACAGCCTGGTGCAGGCGGAGTTTGGGGTGTTGAAGACGTTGAAGCGCAAAATGCGCGAGACCATCTTCTCCCTTCTTCCCGCTCTTACCCCCGACCACTACGGCAAACTACAGACACGCACCCTCCGCCTCCTCGCCATCATGCTGGAAAACCAGACGGAAGTGGAAAACGCCCATCTCATTCTGGACGCCCTAGACAAAGTGGGGGATCGCAGCGTGCTGCCCATTCTCAACCGTATCGCTCGCGGAAAGGACAAGGCAGGAAAACTGCCCTCCGTTCGGGCTGCCGCTTCCCAGGTGATAGCCCACATCGAAGAGCGTCTCGCCAAACATAAAGAGAGCGACCTTCTTCTGCGCGTTGCCTCCGAGACCTCCTCCTCGGCCAACCTTCTCCGGCCGTCCAAACGTGACTCTGAGGAGGACATCGCCCTTCTGCTGCGCGCGGCCGTACGCAAACAAGGCGATCATCAACTGGTGTATTCGATCCTCGATGACATTAAGCGCAGGGGCGACAGGCGAGCCGTCCCGGCGCTCCACGACCTTCTTAAGCTCCCGGAACTTCCTCCTGAAGTGGAGGCGGCGGCGCGTGAGTGCCTGCTTTCACTGCAGCAGAGCGCTTAAGACATTCCCCTCTAGACGACAACTCTCTGCACCATCACGCCTTCTCCTCAATCAGCGCGTCGGAGTGGTAGTAAGGAGACCTGCATAGCGGCAAACGGTGCCCATGTGGGGATGAGGAAGCCCGCCTCAAGGTACACTAAAGAAATGAGCGACGTTGAACCTGCCTTGGGCGAGAACAGAAACCCTCTCACCACTCAAGAGGCGGCGATTGAGGATGCCATCCATCAACTGCGTGAGGCCACCCGCGGCACCCCCTATGAGGGCAGGCTTTACCTGGTGGGCGGCCTGCTCCGCGATCGGGAGCTAGGCGTCCCCTCCTCTCCCGATCTCGACATTGTTTTGGAAGGGGATGCCGTTGAACTTGCCTATTTCCTCCACAAAAAAGGCCTTTCGACGCACCATCCGGTCGTCTACCCCCGTTTTGGCACCGCACGCATTACCGTGGCAACGGCTCAGGGGATCGATTGTAACGTCGAGTTGGTTTCTGCGCGGGCGGAAAGCTACCATCCCGAATCGCGCAAACCCGACGTGCACCTTGCAAGTCTACGCGAGGATGTGTTTCGGAGAGACTTTACCATCAACACGCTTTTAGAAAACCTTCATACCGGCGAGCGTCTCGATCTTACCGGTATGGCCATGGCCGATCTACGCGCCAAAATCATTCGGACGCCTCTTGACCCGGCCATTACCTTTTACGACGACCCCTTGCGCATGCTGCGTGCCGTGCGATTTGCCGCACGCTTCGATTTTGAGATCGAACCCAAAACGAAAGAGGGAATTATGAAGGACGCCTATCGGCTAAGCCCCCCGGCCCTATCGTATGAGCGCATCCGAGATGAGTTTGTGAAGATCGTTATGCTGCCCGGCACCAAAGCGCGCCGGGGTCTGCAGATGCTGCTCGAGCTGAATCTCCTCCCCCAGTTTCTGCCGGAGATGGTGAAGATGGTAGGCTGTCGGCAGGGAGGATGGCACCGTTACGATGTGTGGGAGCACACCCTCGTGGCTCTGGAGTGCTTGCCCGAAAGCGCCGGGCTGGCGCTGAGGCTCGGTCTGCTTTGGCACGACATCGGCAAACCGCAAACCCGTACCGAGGTGGATGGACAGGTGCACTTTTACGGCCATGCAACCGTTGGGGCCGAGATGGTTCATCGTATCATGCGTCGCCTCAAGTTTTCCAATGAGGAGATAGAGGCCGTTACCACGCTGGTGAAGTTGCACATGCGCCCCGGCGAGTATCGTTCGGATTGGAGCGATGCTGCCGTAAAACGCCTAATTCGCGAGTGCGGGCCTTACCTTGAAGACCTCCTTACCCTTGCCGAGTGCGACGTTGCGGCCACCGTGGTGCCCGAGCAGGCACGCGCGGATATTGCAGGGCTGCGCGCCCGTATTGCCCAGCTCAATGCCGATAGCGTG